>NZ_CAXAXY010000075.1:0-13899 GCF_963972885.1 uncultured Pelagibacterium sp.
CAACGAGCGGACGCCTGGGGTTGATTCTGAACTCGCCGAAGAAATCCTTGTCATCGGCCTCTACCTTGGTGGGGCTGGCGAAAAGCCGGTCGAGCAGCCGTGTATAGCGCGGCGCAATGAACATATAGACATAGTCGCCGGCCTTGATGCGCCCGGCATACTGAAACCGCATCGATTGCCCGTCCCGCACGATCAGCGAGGGACGCGCCCAGCGCGGCAGCCTTTCGCCCTCGGCCACCGGGCTCCCCTCGACAACGTGGTAGACGATCAATTCGTGATGCGCGCTGCCCGGCAATTCGAGCCCGACGCGCTCGACCGGACCGATGCGCGGCGGCACGATCAGGCCCAGCCATTGCGCCATGGGCCGGATGGTCCAGCCCTGCACCAAAAGCGAGGTCAGAACGATGATGAAGGCGGTGTTGAACAGCACGGCCCCGTTTTCGAGCAACGCGATCAGCGGCAGGATGGCCAGAAGGATCGAGACCGCGCCGCGCAGGCCCACCCAGGAAATGAACGCGATCTCGTCGCGCTGATACTGGAACGCCAGAAGGCACAGCCACACCGCGACCGGCCGCGCCACAAACATCAAGAACAGCGCCAGCGCCACAGCCGGCAGCGCCACCTCGCCGAACTGGGAGGGGCTGGCCAGGAGCCCCAGGATGAGGAACATGACGATCTGGGCCAGCCATGTCATCCCGTCCTGGAACCGCACCAGCGTCGCCCGCGCCCGCACCCGGCGATTGCCCGCCACCAGCCCCGCCACATAGGCGGCAAGTGCGCCCGATCCTCCAAGCAGCCCGGTAAAGGCAAACAGCAGCACCGCCATGCCCAGAACGATGATGGGATAGAGCGCGCCCTCCAGTTCCACCCGGTTGATGATGAAAACGATCGCCGCTCCCCCCGCGATACCCAGCGTCACCCCCAGCCCCATCTGCAACCCGAACCCCACGACAAATTCATGGGTGAACCCGGTGATGCCCGACCCCGAGGCCAGCAGTTCCACGAACATGATGGTCAGAAAGATCGCCATCGGATCGTTCGATCCCGACTCCACTTCGAGCGTCGAGCGCACCTTGTCGCGAATGGTGATGCCGCCCACGCGCAAAAGGAAAAACACCGCCGCCGCGTCGGTCGAGGAAACGATGGCGCCCATCAAAAGCCCCTCGGCCCAACCGAACCCGAACATCAACCGTGCCGCCATGCCCACGATCGCCGTGGTCAACAGCACCCCCACCGTCGCCAGAACGATCGATGGCGCCGCCGCCTGCCGGAACGATTTCAGCGAGGTGCCGAACCCCGAATCGAAAAGAATGACCGCAAGCGCCAGCGAGCCCACGAAATAGGCGGTGTTGACGTCGGAAAATTCGATCCCCAGCCCGTCGCTGCCCGCGCCCAGGCCGATGCCCAGAAACAACAGCAGCAAGGGTGCCCCGAAGCGGAACGCCACGAGACTGGTAAAAACCGAAACGACGATGAGCGCCGCGCCCACCAGGAGCAGCGGATAAATCCAGTCGATCATCCCCAAATGACCCGATCTAAAATGTTTGGCAGCCGGCCGAACCGGCCGCGGAGGCAAAGAAAGTCAATAACGGCAATGATTACGGCGCCAATGCGTCGCGTCCACCCCCGCCGGGGCAAAAAAACGCTTTGGCGGCAAAAAATTAGCAGGCCCGGCCCGGATTTGTCGCTGTCAGGGATCGAGACGCCCCTTGCGCCGCTTGATGCGCCCGATAATATCGAAATCCCCGGACTTTTTCTCCCTGGACGCTGGAGGTCCTCGATCATGTCGACAAAATTCTCATTGCTGAGCCGCCTGGCCGTTGCCGCATCGCTCGCTACCGCGCTTGGTATCGGCACGGCGCACGCTCAGGAAAAAACGCCTGACGATCCGCGCCTGTTCGCGCCGGGCCAACTCACCGTCGCGACATCCGATCCGGTGTTTCCCCCCTGGATGATGGACAACGATCCCTCGAACGGGGAAGGCTTTGAAAGCGCTTTCGTTTATGCGCTGGCCGAAAAGATGGGCTTTGCACCCGAGGATGTGGTCTGGGTGCGCGAAACCTTCGATCAGGCCATAGCGCCCGGCGCCAAGGATTACGATTTCGGCATCCAGCAGATCTCGGTCACCGAGGATCGCGCCCAGATCGCCACCTTCTCGGACGTCTATTACCAGCCGCAAAAAGCCGTGGTCGCCATGCCCGGCTCGGCCGTCGAAGAGGCGACAAGCTTTGCCGATTTGCGCGAGGTGCGCTGGGGCGTGATGATCGGCACCACCGATCTCGACTATGTCGAAGACATCATCGGCGTTGACGAACCCGCCGTCTATAACGACCAGGTCGGCCTGTTCCAGGCCCTGCAGGGCAACCAGATCGATGCTGTGGCCACCGAATTGCCCACAGCACTCTACCTCACCGCCGTCCAGGTGCCAGACGCCACCATCGCCGCCATCCTGCCGCCCGATGAGAACGATTACGGCCACGGCCTGATCTTCGAGCAGGGCAACGACCTTGTCGAATGGGTCAACGAGGCCATCGCCGAACTCAAATCCGAAAGCGTCATCGACGCGCTGGTCGCTCAATATCTGATTGCCGATCCCGACCTGCCGGTCATCACCGAATGAGTTCTGGACTACCGCCGCAAGGCATCGATCCCGACGCGGCCCCCCAACCGGGGCCGCGTCGGCCTCTCCCCCCGGCAAAAAAGAAACTGCGCGCCAGGGATCGCTACCTGCCCGCCATCATCTCGATTGTCATGGTCGCCGTGGTTTTCGGCGCCATCGCCTATGCCGTGACCTCGGCCGAACAATGGCCCCGCATCGCGCGGCAGTTTTTCGATCTCAACGCCATGGCGGTCTCGTTCCCCCAGGTGCTGCGCGGCTTCTGGCTCAATCTTCAGGTCTGGGTGATCTGCCTGTTCGCCATCATGGCGTGGGGGCTGGTTCTCGCCCTGTTCCGCTCGCTGACCGGTCCGTGGTTCGCGCCGCTGCGGGTGTTTACAGTGGTCTATATCGACCTCTTCCGCGGTCTGCCGGTCCTTTTGCTTGTCTTGATCTTCGGCTTCGGCATTCCGGCACTCAACCTTCCGGGCCTGCCCAATTCGGCGCTGTTCTGGGGCGCCACCGCCATGGTGGTTTCCTACGCCGCCTATTCGGCCGAAATCTATCGCTCCGGCATCGAGGCCGTCCATGACGGCCAGAGTGCCGCCGCCAGAGCCCTTGGCCTCTCCCAATGGCAGACCATGCGCTACGCCATCCTGCCCCAGGCCATCCGCAACGTCATGCCCGTGCTCCTCAACCTCGCCGTCGCCCTGCAAAAGGACGTGGCGCTGCTTTCGGTCATCGGCGTGCGCGACGCTGTCCGCGAGGCCCAGATCTATACCGCCCAGACCTTCAACTATTCTTCGCTGATTGCCGCCGCGCTGCTGTTTCTTGTTGCGACCATCCCGATGGCCCGCCTCACCGACTACCTGACAAAAAGAGACCGTCAGCGCCGCCTGCAGGGGGCCTCTTGACCAACGACCGCATAACCATTTCCGGTCTCACCAAATATTATGGTGAGACCCTCGTTCTCGACGACATCAATCTCGCCATCGCGCCCCACGAGGTCGTGTGCCTGATCGGCGCCTCGGGGTCGGGCAAGTCAACTCTTCTGCGCTGCATCAACCGGCTGACCGAATTCGATCACGGCACCATCGCACTGGACGGAAAATCCCTCGAAGACCCCTCCTGGGGCCGCAATGGCGTCTATCGCAGGATCGGCATCGTCTTCCAGTCCTACAACCTCTTTCCCCATATGAGCGTGATGGAAAACATCACCCTGGCCCCGCTCAAGGTTCACGGCATTTCAAGGTCCGAGGCGCAGGCCACCGCCCGCGAACTGCTGACCGCCTTCGGCATGGCCGAGTTCGAAAACGCCTATCCCGAACAACTTTCGGGCGGCCAGCAACAGCGCGTCGCCATCGTACGCGCCTTGGCCACCCAGCCCGAGGTCATGCTGTTCGATGAGGTGACCGCCGCGCTCGATCCCGAACTGGTCGGCGAGGTGCTCGCCATCATCCGCCGGCTCAAATCCGATGGCATGACCATGGTCATCGTCACCCACGAAATGGGTTTCGCCCGCGACGTCGCCGACCGCGTCTGCTTTCTCGACGGCGGCCGCATCGTAGAAGAAGCCGAACCCAAAACCCTGTTCTCGAACCCCCAGAACCCCCGCACGCAGAAATTCCTGCAGCGCATCATCGAGGCTGGACGGCTTTAATCCCGCGCCACGGCCTTCCAGCACATATCCGCGATCCAGGCGTATTCGCTGTCCTCGATCGGCGTCGGATCGAGCCGGCGGCGCTTGATCGTGTGGCGGATGGCCCCGCGCACAAAGCTCCCCAAAAGATAGGCCCGCCCCTCGCGCACCACCCCGGCTTCCCGCGCGCCTTCAAACAGAACGCGCGTATAGTCGACGAACCCCGAAAACGTCGCCGCGATCTCGGTAAGGCTCAATTCGGGAGAATTGTCGAGATATTCAAACAGCTTGGCCCGTTCGGCATCGGCCGCGATAAACGCGATATATCGTGCGATATAGCCCTTTATCCGGTCCTCATGGCTGACCGCCTGATCGTGCTCGACCACCACCGCCCGCGACATCTGTTCGCCGACCCGCACATAGACGCCAAGCACCAGCGCGCCCTTTGAGGGAAAGTAGTTATAGAGCGATCCCGTGGCCACGCCCGCCCGCTCGGCAATCGCAGCCATCGAGCACTGCAAACCGTTTTCCACAATCAATTGAGCCGCAGCATCGAGGATTCTGTCCTTCTTGCCGATCGTCGCTTCCATACTGAATGAACCTTCATTCACCTGTCATGTTCCGACGGTAGCTGTGTTTGCAGCCGGGCACAAGTCTTTCGCCCAAAGCGCGGGGTGCGCGCCGAAAGACGATCGGCTCAGGGCGTCCCAGGTGGACGCAATGCCATCAACATCAGGACACGCGTCATGACCGATCTCTTCACCTTCGTCCATCTTACCGATCTCCATATCGGCAATCCCGACATCGTCGACGATCACCTGTTTTCCGATACCACGGCCAATCTCAAGGCCCTGCTGGCCGACATCAAGACCCTGGTGCCCCAGCCCAAATTCATCGTCGCCACCGGCGATCTGACCAATCAGGGCGATGCGGGTTCCTATCGCAACCTCAAGGCCATCCTCGACGAAGCGGCCCTTGAAATTCCCCTGTTCTTCGCGCTCGGCAATCACGACAAGCGCGAGGGCTTTTACACCGGCATGCTCGGTCGCACCCAAGACCTCGCCGCTCCGTTCTTTCATGCGCAGGTGATCGACGGCATCCACCTCATCACGCTCGATTCGAGCGCTCCGGGCAAGGTCGGCGGCTCGATCGAGCCCGAACAGTTCGCCTGGCTCGAAGGCGAACTCGATGCCCATCCCGACCTCCCCAAGCTGATCGCCGTCCACCACGCCCCCGCGCTCGATGAGGACAGGCCCGATATGGAATGGGAAAGCCTCACCATCGCCGACACCCGCAAGCTGGCTGACCTGCTTGCCGGCCGCAATATCCTCGGCATTCTCTCGGGCCACATCCATTTCGACCGCGTTTCCAACTGGCACGGCATTCCCGTCGTCGTCGGCATCGGCACCCACGCCGCCACCGACGTCACCTATCTCCATGAAGGCATGCGCATGGTCGAGGGCGCCTCTCTTGCGCTTGGCACCATCCGCCCCTCGGGCCTGACCATTTCCTTTGTGCCCCAGCCCTCGCAACGGCGCGAACTCAACAGCTTCACCTTTGCGGGCATGGCCGAAATGCTCCGCAAATACGAAGCCACCCAGGCCGCAGAATAAGGAAATTCCAGATGAACCGCAGAACCCTTCTTTTGGCCGCCTCGGCCACCCTCGTCCTGGCCGGCGCATTGCCCGCCACCGCCCAGACCATCCCGTCCACCATCGACGAGCCGGTCACCATCACGTTCTACAACTACAATCTCGGCTCTGCCGGCCTCGGCGCGGACGCGACCCGCAATCTGATCGATGAGTTCATGGCCGCCAACCCCAACGTCACCGTCGAAGGCATCGGCGCCGCGGCGGGCGATTTCCAGGCCCGCGTTCAGGCCGACCTGGCCGCCGGGCAGCCCGTCGATCTGGTCCAGATGGTGTTTTCCGACCTCGATTTCACCGCAAGCAACTTCGGTGCCGTAGCGCTCGAGGACATCGTGCCCGCCGACGAGCTCGACGCCCATTTCGAGGGCATGGTGCCCAATGGACTCGATCTGGGACGCCTCGACGGCAAAACCTATTCTCTGGCCTATACCTTTTCCACGCCAGTCCTGTTCTACAACGCCGATATCTTCCGCGCCGCCGGTCTCGATCCCGACCAGCCGCCCAAGACCTGGGACGAAGTCCTCCAAACCGCTCTGGCCATCCAGGAGAACACCGACAAGACCGGCTTTGCCGCCGGCATCTTCGGCCCCAGCGCCATGGATTGGCTCTTCCAGGGCGTTGTGCGGTCCAATGGCGGCGAAGTCCTCTCGCGTGATCGCACGGCGCTCAAATTCGCCGAGCCCGAGGCCGTCGAGGCCGTGCAGATGCTGCGCGACATGTATGATGCGGGCGCCTTCGAACCCCTCGACATCACCGCGGCCCTCGAAGGCATGTCGGCCGGCAATATCGGCATGTACCTCCAGACCAGTGCTATACAGGGCTCACTTGTTGCCGGTGCGCAGGACAATTTCGAATTGCGCGCCTCCACAATGCCCAGCTTCGGCGACAAGCCGGTCCGGCCCAACAATTCGGACAGCGGGCTGACCATTCTGGCCCAGGATCCGCTCAAGCAACGCGCCGCGTGGGAACTGATGAAGTTCCTCACCTCCGAGCATGGCTACACAATCATCACCTCCGAGATCGGCTATCTGCCGCTCCGCCCGGCCATCGTCGATGACCCGCGCTACCTCAAGGATTGGGTCCAGGACCACCCCCTCATCCAGCCCAATCTCGACCAGCTCGCCATTCTCGAGCCCTGGGATTCAATGCCCGGCCCCAACTATCGCCAGATCGTGAGCCTGATGATGGATGCCGCTGAAATGGCCGTCTATGGCGGCGTCGACGTCGAAGCGACGCTGGCCGATGCCCAGGCCAACGCCCAGGCTCTGATGCCCTGACAGCCCGGCCGGCGGCAGCCCCCCGCCGGCCGCCGTTTCCATTGTCTATGACCGCCCCGCGCGGCCCGGAAAAGGACATCCCATGCTGCCCCGTTCAACCATCGCCACCCTCGCCGTTTCGACGGCGCTTTTCGCAACGCCCGTCTGGGCCCAGGCCATGCCGGCCACCGTCGACCAGCCGGTCGAAATCACCTATTACAACTACAACCTCGCCTCCACAGGCATTGGCGCTGAAGCCACAAGCGGCATGATCGCAGAGTTCGAGGCGGCCAATCCCAACATCACCGTCAATGCCGTGCCGGTTCAATCCACCGAAATGGTGTCGCGCACTCAGGCCGATCTGGCCGCCGGCATCGGCCCGGACGTCACCCAGACCGTGTTCGACGATCTGGCCTATACGATCGACAATTTCGGCGCCGTCGCGCTCGAAGACATCGTCCCCGCCGAGGAACTCGCCGCCCATTTCGAGGGCATGTCCGAAAACGGGCTGAATCTGGGGCGCCTTAACGGCAAGGCCTATGCGCTGGCCTATACCTTCTCGACCCCGGTCCTGTTCTATAACGCCGATCTGTTCCGTGCCGCCGGGCTCGATCCCGACCAGCCTCCCTCAACATGGGACGCGCTGCGCGAAGCCGGCCTTGCCATCGCCGAACAGACCGATGCCAGCCCCTTTGAAGCGGCCATCGTCGGGGCCGGTTCGGGGGGCGATGACTGGGTGCTGCAAAGCGTCATCCTCTCCAATGGCGGACGCACGTTGTCCCAGGACCGCACAACGCTCACCTTCGCCGAACCTGAGGCCGTCCAGGCCGTGCAGATGATGCGCGACCTTCACGACGCCGGCGTTTACGGCGCCACCGATCTGGGCTCGTCAATGGAATCCATGGCCGCGGGTCAGCTCGCCATGTACCTCACCTCCTCGGTGCTCCAGGCCTACCTCATCGCCGGCTCGGACGGAAAATTCGAGCTGCGCTCGGCCGCAATGCCCGGCTTTGGCGATCGTCCCGCCTCCCCCACCAATTCGGGTTCGGGCCTCGTCATTCACACCGCCGATCCGCTCAAGCAGCGCGCCGCCTGGGAATTGATGAAGTTCATGACCTCGCGTGAGGCCTATACCACCATCACCTCCCAGATCGGTTACGTCCCCTTGCGCACCGACATCGTCACCGACCCCGCCTATCTGGGCGATTGGGTTGCAGACCACCCCCTGGTCCAGCCCAATCTCGACCAGCTCGAACGGCTCGAGCCCTGGGTCGCTTACCCCGGCCCCAACTACCGCCAGATCAATTCGCTGATGATGGATGCGATGGAAATGGCCGTCTTCGGCGGCGCCGATGTCGAGGCCACGCTGGCCCAGGCTCAGGCCAACGCCCAGTCCCTGATGCCCTGATCCCCCGGCCGCGTGGGCATCACCCTCGCGGCCATCCCTTCACGATTTCGCGGTGCTCGCTCATGGCCGACATCTCAGCAAATACTCTCCTGACGCTTCCAAAGCGCAAGCGGCGCCTCAAGGCCGACGATCGCTATCTCATTGCGCCCTGGCTTTATCTCCTGCCCGCCGCGCTCGGGCTTGCCATCTGGGTCTATTGGCCGCTCCTCGATGCTTTCCGGCTCAGCCTTTACCAATGGAACATGCTGCCCACCACGGCACCGCAATTTGTCGGCCTGTCCAATTTCACCAACATCTTTGCCCTGCCCAAATTCTGGCAGGCCGTGCGCAACACCGGCATTTACGTTCTGGGCCTGCTGCCGCTCGCCGTCATCATCCCGCTGGCCATCGCCATCTACACTCATGACCTGCCCGACCGGGCGCGCAACATCTATCGGGCCATAATCTTCGTGCCCATGATCATCGCCCCCGTCGTTGCCGCCGCCGTCTGGCGCTGGCTGCTCGATCCGGGCCACGGCATGGTCAATCAGGCCATCGCCGGGCTCGGCGGCGAGCCCGTGCGGTTCCTTGCCGATCCCGCCATTGCCATCTGGACCATCATCGTTCTCACCGGCTGGAAGCTGATCGGGTTTTCAACGCTGATCCTTTCGGCCGCCAACGCCAACATCAATCCCTCTCTCATCGAAGCCGCCCGCATGGATGGCGCGTCGAAATGGGAGATCATCCGCGACATCCGGCTCCCTTTGCTCATGAACACCGTGCTGTTTCTTGTGATGATGACCATTCTGCTGGGCGCCCAATGGAGCTTTTCCTACATCAACGTTTTGACCGGCGGCGGTCCGCTCGGCTCGACCACCAACATCTTCTACGTGCTCTGGGAATTTGGATTTTCCTCGATGTCGGTGGGCTGGAGTTCGGCCGCCGCCGTCATCTTGTTCCTCGGCTTCGGCGCGCTGGCCTTCGTGCTCTTCCGCCTTATGGAGAGGTACTCGTTCTATGACAACTGACACACTGACCGCCCCGCTTTCGGTGCCGGCCGCCCGGCCGCGCCGCCGCACCCGCTCTCTCGCCTCGCGCCGGCTCAACACCGGCCTTGGCCACGCTCTGATGGCCGTGCTGTCGCTGTTCTGCCTGTTCCCGGTCTATTGGATGGTCGTCACCTCCCTGCGCCCCGCCAACCAGATCTTTGAGACCGCGCTGCTGCCCACTTCGGCTTCGCTCGACAATTACATCTACGCGCTCAACGCCATTCCCGTGCTCCAGATGCTCTGGAACACGCTTCTGGTCTCGGTGATCGTCACCATTATCCAGCTCGCCACCGGCCTTTTCGCCGCCTATGCCTTCGCGCGCTGGCGGTTCCCGTTCGACAAGCTCGTCTATTCGCTGATCGCGCTCACCTGGCTGGTGCCCTTTCAGGTGGTGATGATCCCCAATTATCTGATCGTCGCCCGGCTCGGCCTGCTCGATTCCCTGCCCGCGCTGATCCTGCCCAATGTCGCCTCCGCCCTGGCGGTGATGCTGCTCTACCAGACCATGCGCTCCTTCCCCAAGGAGGTGATCGAGGCCGCCCGCATGGATGGCGCGCGCAGCTGGCGCATCCTGTGGGACGTGCTCGCCCCCAATCTGACCGGCATCCTCGCCTCGCTCGCCATCCTCATCTTCATTTCGACCTGGAACGATTATTTCTGGCCCCTGCTGCTCACCCGCTCGGCTGAAAACAGCGTCATCCAGATCGGCATCCAGATGTTCATGACATCGGAGGGCACACAGTGGGGCCCGCTCATGGCCGCCTCCACAATGGCCAGCCTTCCCGTGCTCGCCATCTACATCGTCCTGCAGCGCCAGGTCATCCAGTCCTTCATGAAATCAGGAATACGCTAAGATGAATTCCCCGCTCACCCGCTCGATCCCCGTCAAGGGTGCCTACAACGTCCGCGACCTGGGCGGTTATCCGATTGCCGACGCCGAAACCCTCTGGCGCCGCGTGCTGCGCGCCGATGCCCTGCACCGGCTCGACGCCGACGATGTCGCCATGCTCATCGATGCCGGGGTCACCACCGTTGTCGATCTGCGCCACGATCATGAATTGGCCGAACAGCCCAATCCCCTCGCCGGCCACCCGGCCGTCAGCTACCACAACGTTTCCCTGTTTGCCGATCTCGCCCCGACCGTCACCCCGGGCGAAGACGCTCTGCTCACCCTTTATCTCAAGGCACTCGATGAGCGCGGCGAAACCATCGCCCGCGTCCTCACCCTGATCGCCGAAGCCGGCGATGGCGCGGTGCTGTTCCACTGCACCGCCGGCAAGGACCGCACCGGGGTCATCGCCGCCCTGCTCTTGACCATCGCCGGTGTGGAAACCGCGCTGATCGTCGAGGACTACGCGCTCACCGCCCAGATGATCGAACCCATGGTCGACGAGCTTGTCGAAGGCGCCCGCGCCCGCGGCATAGACCCCGAACGCTTCATGCCGTTCCTGGCCTCCGAGCCCCAAACCATGGCGCTCACCATCGCCCATATCGAAACCACCTATGGCTCGGTCGCCGCCTATCTGCGGTCCATCGGGCTTTCGGACACCACCATCGCCCGGCTCCGGGCACGTCTTGCGGGAGATTGAAATGGCTCACCTCACCATCTCTGACGTCAGGAAATCCTACGACGGCAAACAGGTTCTCCACGGCATCGACATCGAGATCGACAACGGCCAGTTCGTCGTCATCGTCGGCCCCTCGGGCTGCGGCAAATCCACCCTCTTGCGCATGATCGCCGGGCTGGAAGCGATCACCGCGGGCGACATCGCCATCGACGACGAGATCATCAACGACATCGACCCCGCCGATCGCGGCTGCGCCATGGTGTTCCAGAACTATGCGCTTTATCCCCACATGACGGTTGCCGAAAACATTGGCTACCCCCTAAAGATCGCCCGGCTTCCAAAGCCCGAGCGCGCGCGCCGCGTCAGCGACGCAGCCACCGTTCTGGGCCTCACCGACTATCTCGACCGCCGCCCCGGCCAGCTTTCGGGCGGCCAGCGCCAGCGCGTCGCCATGGGCCGCGCCATCGTGCGCGAACCCGCCGTGTTCCTGTTCGATGAACCGCTCTCCAATCTCGACGCCAAGCTGCGCGTCCAGATGCGCATCGAGATCAAGAAACTCCACAAGCGCTTGGGCGCCACCTCGATCTTCGTCACCCACGACCAGGTCGAGGCCATGACCCTGGCCGACAAGCTCATCGTCATGAACAAGGGCCATGTCGAACAGATCGGCTCGCCAGGCGAAATCTACAAGAACCCCGCCTCGACCTTCGTCGCCCAGTTCATGGGCGCCCCGGCCATGAACATGACCGGGGGCGAAATGCTCGACGCGACCACCCTCGCCCTCGATATCGCTCCCACCCAGCATTTCCGCCTGCCCACCGCGCTCCCCGGCACGCCGGGCCGCATCACCATCGGCGCTCGCCCCGAAGCCATAACCCTTTGCTCCAGGGAAACGGGCCTTCCCGCCCAGATCGAGCTGATCGAGGAACTCGGCGGCAGCCGTGTCGCCTATTGCGCGCTCGCCGACACCGAATTTGCCGTTGTCGTCGGCCCGGAAGTCGAGATCGGAGAGGGCGATATCGTCGGACTTCATATCCCCACCACCGCCCTGCACCTGTTCGACGCCCAGACCGGCAAACGCCTGGAGCTGGCCCCGACCCACCAAAAAACCCGCCTCGAACAGGCCGTCGCCTAGAGCGCGTCCAGAGCCTGTGTACGGCGGCTTATACAAACACAGGGCCGCATTTAACGAAGTGGTCAGATATATCATGCGAGGTTTTTTGCGGGGACGCTTCTTTGATCATTGAGGAAGCGAATGAAACTAATTCAAAGCCTCAAAATGCTGCTAGCCGCGGACGCAGCAGGATCAGCTCCGATACCCATTTCGGAAAATGCCCGAATAGGCCGGGAAAATCCGCAGCCAGCGAAAGCCGACAGCCCGGTTGCTGCCGTTTTCGAACGGGATCTCGAAAATCTCGTTGAGAACCTGGGCACCGCTGAAAGGCCGCTCGTTACCGGCTCCATGGAGCTTCTGGGTCTTGATGAAGTCAGAGCCTGTCTGGGAGCCAAGTGGAACAGGCTTGCCGATCAAGCGCTTGCGATAGCCACAGCAGAGATTAAGCGGTATCTTTCCGATCAGGATTTCTTCAAACCTGAAAGCGAAACGCGCTTTCTGATCTGTTTTGCCTCGCTCAATCGCGAGCAGGCGATGCACAAGGCAAGCCTGATTGCACGCGCGATACGCGCGCGGCTGCTCGATGAACTCCCCGAGATCGAAGAGCAGACCTCCGTGGAGCGGTTTGTCACCGAAGTGGACCCCAAGGATCTGGCTGGCAGGGGGCGTGGGCTGGCTGATCGCCTGGCAGCGACGCTCGAGAGAATTCAGGGAGAGCTGGAGGTCGCTGTAGCGGTTCAGCGGCGAACCACCATTAAGGATTTTCAACTGCTCTTTGCGCCCATATGGGAGGTCTCCACCCACGTAACGACCTTCAATCGATGCCAGGCCGATACCGCTTCTGTCAGCGGCGCTTTGGCCAGGATGAGAACCATAGCTGACAACGATCAGGTTCAAAAAATGCGCGGGGAACTCGATTGCATGATCCTCGCCCGTGGGGTTGAGCGGCTTCACGGCTCCCTCAGGTCTGATGCGTCTGTTTCACTGCTCGTGCCGCTCACTTTCAGCACATTTCTTGATCCCGATACTGCGCGGGATTATCTCAAGATTCTGGCCTCAGTGCCTGCCATCTATCGCAATCGCATCGTGCTTGAGCTTCGTGGCATCGGCAACGGCGTGACTATAAGCGACATTCTCTCATTGCGAGACCGGGTAAGCGGCACCACCGACCGCATCGTTGCCGAGATAACCGAAGACAGCGCGCTTCTGCCGATATTTGAACCTGGCGATATTTTTGGCATTTCGTTCGATCTGAGCACACTGGGGAGCGGCGGAACCTGCTCCTCGCAGCGCCTGCGCAAAATTGTCCAGATGGCAGACCAGGCAAGTCTTGCCAGTTATGCACACAGTGCCAATACCCTGGGGGTAGCTAGCGCGGCGATACGAGCGGGGTTTCAGTTCATTGACGGTCCTGCCGTCCATCTCAACGTGACTGAACCTCGGCCAGCGACCCGGCTCAAACCCATGGTCGACATGAGCGAAGCGGCCCCAAGGGATCGCGCCGCGCGTGATAGCGTTTCAAATACGCAAACCGGTGCAAAAAGGCAGGCACCAACCGCCCGGCCAGGCGTGTTGCGCTAGAGCGCGTCCAGCAAAAGCATGTCCTCGACGCGATCGGGGATGGAAACGGTTTTGCGGTTC
>NZ_CAXAXY010000076.1:0-13840 GCF_963972885.1 uncultured Pelagibacterium sp.
GGTCGGTACCGGCGCCTTCTCGGGCACCCAGGATTAATTGCGGGCCTCCAACCTGTAACGGGTACGGCATGATCGTGCCGTACCCGTCTGTTTTTGGGATACAGGCGATGCGTATTGCGATCCTTATGGTGGCTCTTGTTCTGGGATTGGCGGGCACAGCGGCCGGCCGCGAACCCGACGGCGCCTTGCTGGCACGCCTTTTGGCGTCGGGGGACTATGGTGGGGCCCGTGCCCATCTTGCCGCCACTGTAACCGAGCCGGCGCTGCATGCGCTTCATCGTACCCATCTCGAAGGGCTGATCGCCCGGCAGCAGGGCAGGAACGCCGAGGCCGCCGCGCTGTTTCGCGCCGTGCTGGCCATCGAGCCGGGTTTCGTTGCGGCGCGTGTCGAATTGGCCAGAAGCCTGCTTGCCACGCGCAGTTTCGAGGGCGCACAGCACCATCTGGACATTCTGGCGCTCCACCCCGATGACGAAATCGGCAGCCTTGCGCAGTCGGGCCTCGACCATATCAGGGCCAATCGCGGTTATGGCGCCCAGATGCATTTTTCCATAGCGCCATCGAGCAATCTCAACAGGGGCAGTTCGCACCAGACTTTTGCCGCTGGCGGGCTGGCCTTTGCGATCGATCCAGATTCGCGCCGGACGGCGGGGACGGCGATCACGATCGGTGGGAGCGCCTATCACAGCTCCAATCTGCCCAACGGGCAGACCATCGTTGCAAGCGCTGCGGCGGATCTGACCACCGATATCGAGGGAACGCGCGCCGAACAGATATCGCTGAGCACCGGACTGAGTTGGCAGGGCCGTATCGGCAATGGCCGATTTGCGCTCGGCCCGATTGCCGATGCGACCTATCGGGGGCTCGAGCCCCATCTTGTGCGCTATGGGCTGAGCGGGAAACTCGATGTTCTTGCCGGGCCGCAAAACCTTGTGGGGTTAAGCTTTACCGCTTTGGGCCAGGACTACGCCTCGCAGGCCTATCGTGATGGGTTTCGGGTGCTGGCCGGTGCGCAATTGACCCATGCGTTCAGCCCGACGGTGCGGGCAAGTCTTTCAGTGGGCATGGACATCGAACGCACGCAAAGGGCCCATTTGGACCGGGACGGGGTGTCTGGCGAAGTGCGGGTGGCGAGCGATTGGCGGGGCGGATTTTCGACTTCGCTTTTTGCACGCTATGCCAGGGACCAGTATCTGGGGAACTATCCGGGCACCGGCACGCCGCGCCTCGATGATCGGCTGAGCGCGGGGGTTACGGTCTCGAACAGCCGGATCGATCTTGGCGGTTTTACGCCGGCGCTCACCTACAGCTATACGCGGCAGTTTTCCAATGTGAGCTTTTTCGACCATGACAGCCATGATGTCAGCCTGGGGTTGACCAAGGCGTTCTAGGACCGTGATCGCACGGCAATTGCCGGTTCCCATCACCCTCCGATTTTGCTAAGCGCTATGGCCGTGGTCCCGTAGCTCAGCAGGATAGAGCATCAGATTCCTAATCTGAGGGTCACTGGTTCGAATCCAGTCGGGATCACCATTTTCGTGCCGCGCCGTCGAGCGGCTCAGCCCAGCAGCACCCAGCGGATGAGAAGGCCGACCACGGTTACCGTGCCCACGCCGGCCGCCCACAATCCGGCAAACCACAAAAGGCGGGTGCCGAGCTGTTGTGCTTTTTTCAATGGTAGCCCTCGTCGGGGTCCACCTTGCCGCGAAACACCCAATAGGCATAGCCGGTATAGGCCAGGATGATGGGGACCAGCACCAGCGCTCCGACAAGCAGGAACAGCAGGCTGGAATCGGGGGCGGCGGCCTCTTCAATGGTCAGCGCCGTTGGCACGATATAGGGATAGAAACTGATCCCGAGCCCGGCAAAGCTCACCACGAACAGGCCCAGGGCAGCGAGGAAAGGCTGCAGGTGCTTGTCGCGCGTCAGCCCGTGCCAGAGCGCCAGGGCGCAGCCAGCCAGAAGCAGGGGGACGATGTAGGAGAACAGGGACGCAGGGAAGGTGAACCAGCGTTCGAAATAGACAATGGAGATAAACGGGCTCCAGAGCGAGACGATACCGATCAGACCGAGCATGGCAACGCCGGTGATCATGGCGTAGCGCCGGGCGGTGGCCTGCAATTTGCCGCCGGTCTTGAGGTTGAGCCATGTCGCGCCCAACAGCGCATAGCCGATGACGACGGAAAGTCCGGTGACGATCGAGAACGGGGTGAGCCAGTCCCACCAGCCGCCCGCATATTCACGGTCAACGATGTTTATGCCCTGAACCAGAGCGCCGAGCGCGATCCCCTGCATGAACGCCGATACCGTCGATCCGATCCAGAATCCCGTGTCCCAGAAATTGGCCCAGCGGACGGTGCGCCAGCGGAATTCGAAGGCGACGCCGCGAAAGACCAGGCCCAGCAGCATCAGGATTATGGGCATATAGAGCGCCGGCAACACCGTTGCATACACCACCGGGAAGACCGCCATAAGCCCGCCGCCGCCAAGCACCAGCCAGGTCTCGTTGCCGTCCCAGACCGGCGCAATGGAGTTGGTCATGATGTTGCGGTCGTGACGGCTGGGGAAGAAGGGGAAAAGGATGCCCACCCCCAGGTCAAACCCGTCGAGAACCACGTAGGCGAGCACGGCAAAGGCAATCAGCCCCGCCCAGACCGTCGGCAGATCAATCGGCACGATCGCCTCCTTCGCGGATGGTATTTTCCTGGGCCGGACCGGGGTTGATGCCGCTGGCGCGGTGCGGGCCGCGTTCGAGTTCGCGATCGTCTTCAAGAACCGGCGTGCGGTGCATCAGGCGCAGCAGATAAAAGACCCCGGCGCCGAAGACGAAGAAATAGACGATGACGAATGCGGTCAGCGATGCCCCCACGGCCGGAGCGTCGACCGGCGAGAGGCTCTCAGATGTCCGCATCAGACCATAGACGGTGTAGGGCTGGCGGCCCACCTCGGTGGTGAACCACCCCGCGATGACCGCCACAAACCCCGAGGGGCCCATGACCAGCGCGGCCCGGTGCAGCCAGCGCGCCTCGTAGAGCGTCTTGCGATAGCGGGCCCACAGCGACCAAATGCCGATCCCCAGCATCAGAAAGCCGATGCCGACCATGATGCGAAAGGCAAAGAAGGGGATCAGCGCGGGCGGGCGCTCATCCTCGGGAAAGGCTTTCAGACCCTCCACCCGGCCATCGAGATGATGGGTCAGGATCAAAGAGCCGAGATAGGGGATTTCGATGGCGAACCGGGTCTCCTCGGCCTCATCGTCGGGGATGCCGAACAGGATCAGCGGTGCGCCGTCGTGGCTGTCGTAATGGCCTTCCATGGCGGCGATCTTGGCCGGCTGGTGTTCGAGGGTGTTGAGCCCGTGCATGTCGCCGGCGAAAATCTGGATGGGGGTCACGATGGCGGCCATCCACATGGCCATGGAAAACATGATCCGTGCCTGCCGGTTGGTCCGGTCGCGCAGCAGGTGAAACGCCCCGACGGCCCCCACGGCAAAGGCGGTGGTCAGAAACGCGGCCAGAACGGTATGGGTCAGGCGGTAGGGGAAGGAGGGATTGAAGACGATCTCCCACCAGTTTTCCGGCACGAACCGGCCCAGCTCGTCGATGGAATAGCCGGCGGGGGTGTGCATCCAGGAATTGACCGACAAGATCCAGGTGGCCGAAACCAGCGTGCCAAAGGCAACCACGGCGACGGCGAACATATGGAGCCCCTCGCCGACGCGCTTGCGGCCGAACAGCATGATGCCGAGAAACCCCGCCTCAAGGAAAAAGGCGGTCAGCACCTCATAGCCCATCAGCGGCCCGATCACCGCCCCGGCCCGCTCGGAAAACACCGACCAGTTGGTGCCGAACTGGTAGCTCATGACGATGCCCGACACCACGCCCATGCCAAAGGTGATGGCAAAGATCGTCTTCCAGTATTCGAAGAGGTTGAGATAGGCGGGGTCGCGCTTCCAGAGCCAGAGCGCGTTCAAAACCGCAAGGTAGCTCGCCGTGCCGATGGAAAAGGCCGGGAAGATGAAGTGGAAGGAAACCGTGAAAGCGAACTGGATCCGCGCCAGCAGTTCAGCCGTCTGTCCGTAGTCCATGTATCACCTCGTAAGGGCTGACACATCAAACCGATCTTTTGGCTCAATTGCAAATGGCCGATGGCGGTAAGGCGCGCGGCATACTGCCCCAAGAGGCGGCTTGCCGCAGGGGCGGGCCAAACTATATGCACATCCGGGTCGGGGGTATGATAAGCCCGGCCGTACGTGACAGTGAACCGGAGCCCCGCCCATGCCGTCCTCAGCGCTTGCAAAGCTTACCCGCGCCATTGAGGAGCTCGAGCGCACCGTGGCGGTCAACCGCTATACCGATGCCGACCGGATGGCGCTCAAATCCGAGCTTGAAACGCGCATCCAGCAAATCGACGAATTGCGCCAGCGGCTATAGCCGTTCGCCCTAGAAGTTATCCTTGGCCTTGCGGATGGCGCCGAAGACCTGCCAGGCGGGGGCGTCTTCGTGGCCCATGGCCCTGGCCATCCGGGGCGTATCGGCGCGCAGGAAGGGGTTGGCGGCAAGATCCTCGCCCAGATTGAAGGGGATGGTGGGCCGACCCGAATCGATCTGGTCCTGAGCCTGTTCGGCGCGGGCCTTGAGGGCGGAATTGTCCGGATCGATCGAGAGGGCGAATCTGGCATTGGCGAGGGTGTATTCGTGGCCGCAATAGACCATGGTTTCGGGTGGCAGGGCCTTGAGCCGTTCAAGGCCGGCCCACATGGACTGGGCATCGCCCTCGAACATGCGGCCCACGCCCATGGAAAACAGGGCGTCGGCGGAAAACAGCACTTTTTCCTCGGGCGCGAAAAAGGCGATGTGGCCCAGGGTGTGGCCGGGCACGTCGATCACCTCAAAGATCGTTTCGCCCAAGCTCACCGTTTCGCCGCCGCCCACCAGCGTATCGAGCCCGGCGATCTTGCCCGCTTCGCCCCTGGGGCCGATCACGTTGCAGTCAAATTTCCGCTTGAGGGGCGCGATGGCGTCGGTGTGGTCGGGGTGGTGGTGGGTGATCACGATATCGGTCAGAGTCCAGCCGCGCTTTTCGAGTTCGGCGAGAATCGGGGCCTCTTCGGGGGCGTCGATGGCGGCGACGCGGCCTGACGCTGTATCGCGGACGAGATAGCCGAAATTATCGCTGAGCGCTGGGAAAACGGCGATTTCGAGGGACATGGCAGGCCTCCTGTTTGATTTTGCGGCAAGGGTATGGCGCGGGCCTGTCACATGCAAGGTTTGACGTTGGAGACCAAACCGCCCACATAGGTCAGGTGCGTTTGCATCTGGCGCGAGTGAACAAAAATCCATGACACCTGACGTCGACGGGCTGATCCGCTTTTACAAATCACCCCTGGGCCGGCTGACGCGGCAATCGATCCGCCAGCAGGTGAGCGAGCTGGCCGGGGATGTCACCGGGTTGCGGCTGTTGGGGCTGGGGTTTGCCACGCCCTATCTGCGCGGGGCGCTCAAGGGGGCCGAGCGGGTGCTGGCCTTCATGCCGGCCCGGCAGGGGGCTTCGAGCTGGCCGCGCGAGGGCCCCTCGCACACGGTTTTGTGCGATCCGCTGGAAATGCCGCTGACCGATGCGGCCATGGACATGGCGATCGTCATTCACGGGTTCGAGCATGTCGTGGACCCCGAAGACATGATGCGTGAGTTGTGGCGGATCTGCGCGCCCAACGCGCAGGTGATCATCGTCGTGCCGCGGCGGCGCGGGCTGTGGGCGGGGCTGGACACCAATCCGTTCGGCTATGGCCAGCCCTATTCGCGCGGGCAGATGGACAAGCTGTTGCGCGATCACTCCTTTACGCCCCAAGTCTGGCGCGACGGGCTGTTTTTCCCGCCCATTCATTCCGGGCCGATCCTGCGCTCGGCGCGGATGATCGAAAAGGCGAGCAAGATATTCGGGCCGACCTTTGCCGGGGCGCTGTGCGTTCGGGCGAAAAAGGAACAGTTTCCCGCCATCGCGCGGCGCAAGCGGGCCGAAAAGGCGCTGGGGGCGCCCGAACTCAGCCCGCAGACGGCGCGGGAGGGGTTTTAGCAAAGGGGGCGGCGTTCGCCGGACCGATGGGGGTCAGCACGCTTGGCTGGTGCCCAGGGCGGCCTGACAGATTTCGACGCTCTCGGCCTCGTCGGGCGATTGGGCATTGTCCGCGTCGAGCCCGGCGGCTCTCGAGAGCGAGCGCTGGAACCAGGCCGCTTCCTCGGGGTTCAATCGCGAGAGCACCTGTTTTTCGACCTGTTCAACGGCACGGGTGAATTTGGCGAGGGTCTTTTGCCCTTTTGCCGTGATCTTGATGTGGCGGATGCGGCGGTCCTGCGGATCGGGGGTGCGCTTGACGAGGCCATCGTTTTCCAGCCCGTCGAGAAGATAGGTCAGGATGGTCTTGTCGAGCCCCAGCCGCTCGGCGATGGCGGCCTGGCTGTGGCAGGTTTCCTTTTCGACAAGCGCCATCACCAGAAAACCGCGCGCCCCGCCGGGCAGCCCGACAAGGGCTGCCTCGACCCGGGTCTGATAGGTGCGCAGCAGCGTTGCCAGGGCCCAGCCGAGATTGACGGGGAGCGAGGGGGCTGCCGGGGTGTTGTCCGAAGTGTCCATGGCACCATTTTAGCCTCCGGCAGCGCGCAAGTCGAGGATGGTCAGCCCCGCAGGCGTCCGGCCAGACGCCGGCCATTCTCGCCGGCCAGTGCGTGGGCATTTGCAAGATTTTCGGCGGCCATCCCGCGCAACGATTCCATGGCCGGGTTGACATCGGCCAGGGTGAGTTCGCATTCGACGAGTTCGAGATCGAGCATCCAGATGTCGGCGAGGATGCGCCGGTACCAGGCGGTGCCGTGATCCCAACCATGGCGCGGGGTGCCCGGGCCATAGCCGCCGCCACGGGCAACAATGAGCTGGGCGGGGCGGCCCTTTATCGGGCTCTCAACACCGGACGCCAGGCGCGGATCGGTGAGCACGATGTCGGCCCAAGTCTTGAAGTGCTGGGAGACGCCGAAATTGTAGAACGGAAGCGCAAAGACATAGGCATCGGCCTTTATGAGTTCATCGGCCAGCTCGGTTGCCAGCTGCAGGGACGAAGTCTGGCTGGCGGTGCGCTGGTCGGGTGCTGTGTGGGGCGCGAACACCGCATCGGCCCAGGCCGTGGAGGGCAGCGGGCTCAGGCCGATTTCGCGCCGGGAAAGGGAGATGTCTGCCCCATCGGAGACGAGTGCGGATTGGAGCGTATCGGCGATGGCGCGGGTGACCGAGCCCTCATTGCGAATGGAGGCGTCGAGGCGAAAGAGCGTGGGCATAAAATTACTTTCAGATGATAGAACTGAAAGATCATCTATTAGAAAGATCATATTTTGTAAATACGGTAATTGGATCTTCGAGCCGGCGGGCGATGCTGGGTGTCATCATCGAGCGTCATCAAATTGTGACCCGACGGCGTTAGCTCCTGCACCGTAGTTAAACTTGAGCGCGGCGCCCTGCCATCTCCTTGATGGGAGGCGCGGGCGCGCGCCAATTATCCGGGATCTTTCTTGATGACCAAGCCGTTGCACGCCCTCGCAGTGCTTTTCGCTGCCTACAGCGCGCTCGTTCCGACAATGGTGCTGGCGCAGTCCTCGGACACCGCCCGCGACACCATTTTCGCGGTTCAGCAGCGTTTCGCGACCGAACTCGACACCGAGACCCTCCGCGCGCTTGACGCTGAATCGGCCCTTGCCCTGCTGTCGCCATCCGAGCGCGAGGCCATGGGTCAGCAGTTCGTCCAGTTCGACGTCAACGTCCCGGTTACGGTCTATATCGCACGCGGTGGCGTCGAACCGTTCTGGTTCGAAGATTTTGGCTTCGAGCCGACCGATCTCGAACTCCAGATTCGCCACGAGACCAATTGGAAGGTCTGGAAGGCCGATTTCGCGGCCGGTGCAATCGGGCTTGGTGTCAATGGCCTGACCAGCGCGCAAATCGGCGACAGCGGCGAGCAATATGCCGTGATCGTCGCGCCGCAGAACCCCGAGGATACGCTCGAGATCACCGGACCGGCCGATCATTACGGTGTCGCGACCGCCGAGCTGGACACGCCCGCCTGGAAGGACGAGCCCAGCCGCTATTTCGAGATGCTGCCCGAGGAACTCGAAGGCCTGACGGTCGTCCAGCTTCTGCGCAGCCGTCGCCATGACGGCTTTCTTGTGGAGTTCGCACGATTTACCGACTTCCCCTCAACGCCCGCGCCCGACCAGGTCGTGATCAATCTGGGTGCCGATCCGCGTCGGCAGGTTTCGATCTCCTGGCGCACCGCAGAAGAGATCGCAACTGGCGAAGTGCACATCGCGCCGTCTGAAGCTTTCGATCCCGAAGGCGATTTCGAAACCGTTAAGGCCAACGCCGCTCCTATCGATTCTCCGCGCGACCAGATCATGGGCGACTACACGGCGATCGACGATTTCCCCGGCATGCTCACCGATCTCTGGCCCGAGCCTGCCAATGATCCGACAATCATGCGTCACACCGCGCGCCTGACCGACCTCAAGCCGGGCACACAATACACCTATGTCGTGGGCAGCGACGAAGGCGGCTGGAGCGATCCCTTCACGTTCAGCACGGCCCCAGACGAGCCAGAACCGTTCAGCTTCATCTATTGGGGCGACGTACAGCATGGGTTTGAGACCTGGGCGCCACTCGTCGAGATGGCCGCCGAGGCTGCCCCGGACGCCGCCTTCCATCTCATCGCCGGCGACCTGGTGGCGCGCGGACCGGAGCGGGACGACTGGGATGGCTTCTTTGCTGGAGCCGGTAACGCCTTCGCGGCGACGCCCATTGTGCCCCTGCTCGGAAACCATGAGTACAACGGCACCCCAAGCCCCTCGGTCTATCTCGATACCTTCGATCTGCCCGAGAATGGGGCCGAGGGCCTGACCGAGCGCACCTATGCCTTTGGCTATGGCGATGCGCTGTTTGTCGTCCTCGACGCCAACCGCAAGAGCGAAGCCGAACTCGCGGCCCAGACGGCGTGGCTGGAAGATCAGCTCGCCAATTCGGAGGCGAGCTGGAACATCGTCGCCTTCCACCAGCCTGTCTATCCAGGCCGGGGCGGCCAGGACGAGCCCGAGTTTCGCGAAGCCTGGACACCTCTTTTTGACGCGTACAACGTGGACCTGGTCCTCCAGGGGCACCACCACATGTACCAACGAACCCCGGCCGTGCGCGCTGGCGCGCCGGACCCGGAGGGCACGATCTACGTCATCGCCAATGCCGGCAACAAATACTACGAGGCAGATCGCTTCGAGGAACGCTTCGGGTTTTCTCCCCAGGTGCTGGTCGAAGAGATTCAGACCTACCAGCTGGTGACCGTGGGTGACGATGTGCTGAGCTTTAAGGCCGTCGATCTTGCCGGAAATGTCGTCGACAGCTTCGATATCGCTGCCGACTAGCAAAAAAGGGGCCCGGTCGCTTTGGCGCCGGGCCCTGACTGGCCGCCAGGCTAGACCGTGTCCAGCAAAAGCATGTCCTCGACCCGATCGGGGATGGAAACGGTTTTGCGGTTTGGACACGCGATAAAACAAGGGTTTGGAGCCAAGGATTTGATTCAATCAAATCCTGAACGGCTCTAGGGATCGTTTTCTCGGAACCATCCGCCCACGATATCGCGATAGGTGCCCGTCCGGGAGAGGCGCTCGGTGAGGGTGTCGAGTTCGGCTTCGGTCCAGCCGTCGGGATCGGTTATTTCGATCCAGGCCTTGAGATAATGCTGGGGGGCGTAAACGTGTCCGTAGCCGACCGGGGAGGTCTGGGCGAGGACCAGATCGAAGGTGACCTGGAGGAAGGTGACGACCGGATACCAGGTGAGGTCGGGGGAAACGTCGGGTGCGCGGCGGCCCTCGAGCCATGCGGGGCGGCGATAGATCGTGCCGGGGTCGAAAAACACAACCGGGTCGGAGCCATATTGCAAATAGAACAGGCGCAGCGGCCCCCAGCGCCCTCCATCCGATTGCAGGCCTTCGAACTGGTTGGCGTAGCGCACGATGGAGCCGTCGCCCACCTGCGGCAGCCAGGCGGGGCTTAGGGGATTGCGCGCGCCGGTGACGTCGCGCCAGATCTGGCTGGCAAAGGGCGGACCGACCCAAAGCGCGCCCGCTATGGGATTTGAGAGGACATCGAAGAGGTTGATCGATGCCTGGGAGGAGTAGGCGCCAAGGCTGAGGCCATGCAGGTAGAGCTCGGGGCGGGTCCGGGCCGGCAGGGTGTTCCAGTAATCATAGACGATATCGAACAGGGCGCGCGCGGCCTCGACCCCCACATTGGGCTCGGACACCAAAGAGAGCCAGCTTGTGAGATAGGAATATTGCAGGGCGACGCTGGCCACGTCGCCGCCATGGAGGAATTCGAGCGTATCGATGGCGGGGGGCTGCACCCAGCCGGTGCCCACGGGCATGATAAGCACGAGCACCGAGCGCTCGAAAGCACCGACGCGCAACAGTTCGGCAAGCGCGAGGCGGGCGCGCTGCTCGACGGTTTCGGCCGAGCGCAGGCCGACATAGACGCGTAAGGGGTCGATGGCGGGTTTTTGGGTGATCGCCTCGATTTCGGCGGCGGTGGGGCCGGACTGCACATAGACGCGGGCGTCGAGCCCGATGGTCGACCAGTCGATGAGCGAGGCGGCGCTGCCCGAGCGCAGGGGATCGGTGGGTTGCTCCTCATAGGCGCCGGCCAGGGTGTCGAGGTTTGCATAGAAGCGGTCGGCGGCGATAAAGGCCCAGCTGCCCAGCACGCCGTTGACGGTGATATTGGTGACGATCATCACCACAATGATGCCGCCCACAAGCGCGACGCGGGGCGGGATGATGAGCCGAAGCCAGCCAGAAACCAGCCGGACCCCCGAAACGATCAATGTGCCGAGCGCGATCAGGATCAGGGCGGGCACGATGGCGATGGCGACGACATAGATGGGCTGGTTGGATTCGACAGAAGCCATGTCCATCACGGCGCGGATCGAATTCTGCCAGCCGGTGGAAAGCCACAGGCACACGAATGCAAAAGCCAATCCGGCGCCGATCATCGTCCATTGGGCGTATCGGATCCAGCGGCGCGATGGCGGCCGCAGCCCCATGAAGTTCCAGAGCCATTCGAGAAAGACGCCGATGCCATAGCCGGCGGCGAACACGCAGCCCGACAAAATGCCCTGAATGAGGAAATGGCGGGGGATGAGCGAGGGGGTGAGCGAGAGGGCGAAAAACACAAGCCCCAGGAACACCCCGCCGGCGGGCAGATGCAGGATGAACCGGCGGACCGGCCGTATGGGCCGGAAAACGGGCATCATTGCACGGCCCCGACGGCGGCATTGGCCAGATGCCAGACGCCCCAGATGGCGGCGCCGGCGATGGTGAGCCCGACAAGAGCGAGGACGATCCCGGCAATGATGACCACGGCGTCACGGTTGATCCAGCCCAGACACAAGACGCAGATGCCGGCGTTGGGGATGGCGTTGATGAAGGGAATGGGCAGCATCATGGGCAGGCTGACCGCGATGATGAACAGCGCCAGCACGGGTTGGAAGACGGGGGCGGAGATCAAGAGATAGCGCGGCCGCGAAACCCGGGCCATGGCGGCGGCCATGCGGGCAAAGAGTTTGGTCACGCGCATCAGTGCCTTGGCCGGGAGCTTGCGGCGCCGGATCCAGCCGGGAAGCGTCAGCGGCGCGCCAAGCAGCATGGCGATGGAAAAGCCGATGATGGCAAAGGCGATGGTGCCGCCATAACCGGGCGGGCCGGGCACCATGTTGAGGACGGAAAAAACCAGGATCACAACGATATGGGAATGAACGCCGAGCGCGGCGATCAGGCTGGCGACCGTGAAACGCGGATCGGGCTTTTGCTGGGAGGCGTGGAGCGCTTCGAGCAGGCCACCGATCTGAACCTCCACGGGTGTGGGTTCGGCTTCGGTGGATGTCATGGGCTGGCCTTGCGAAACGAAGAAGTGGCGGGTGGGGCGATCATGCCGTCATGGGAGGATGCGATCAACCGGCAAAGGGTGCATTGGCTGTCCCTTGCCGGAGGCGATTGCTTTAAGGTGAGCCATTCACTATGGTCCGCGCGGCCCCGTAACAGGGGGTACGCCCAAGCCAGTCTATGTGAAGCGCCATGAGTGACAGACCCGTTCCTCAACCGGGGATATTGACCATTGCCCCCTATGTGCCGGGCCGCTCGAGCGCGCCGGGCAAAATGGCCGGCGACACGATCAAGCTCTCGGCCAATGAGTCCCCGCTGGGGGCGAGCCCCAAGGCCATCGCGGCGGTGAAGGCGGCGGCCGAAAAGCTCGAGATTTACCCCGAGGGATCCTCACGCGAACTCCGCGCCGCGCTGGGGGAAGTGCATGGCCTCGATCCCGAGCGTATCGTGGTGGGCGCGGGATCGGACGAAGTGCTGCACCTGCTGGCCCAGACCTATATCGGGGATGGGGACGAGGCGGTGATGAGCCAATATGGCTTCATGGTCTATCCCATCATCACCCGTGCTGCGGGCGGGACGCCCGTGGTGGCGCCGGAAACCGATTATTGCGCCGATGTGGATGCGATCCTTGCGGCGGTGACTGACAAGACGAAAATCGTTTTTCTGGCCAATCCCAACAACCCGACCGGCACCTATCTGGACGCCGAAGCTCTCGACCGCCTCCATGCCGGGCTGCCGGCGAACGTCTTGCTGGTGATCGATTCGGCCTATGCCGAATATGTGACAGCCCCCGATTACGGGGTGGGGATTTCGCTGGTCGAGCGCAGCGAGAACGTCGTGATGGTGCGCACCTTTTCCAAGATGGGGCTGGCGGCGGCGCGGGTGGGCTGGCTTTACGGTCCGGCCCATCTTGTCGATGCGGTCAACCGGATCCGCGGTCCGTTCAACGTCTCGGTGCTGGGGCAGGTGGCGGCGGAAGCGGCGACGCGGGACGTGGCGTTCACCAGGGCGCTGCGCGAGCACAATGACAAGTGGCGGGTGTGGCTGAGCGCCGAAATCGGGTCGAACCGGCTGCGGGTTCTGCCCAGCCAAGGCAATTTCGTTCTTGTGCTGTTTGACGATGCGGACACGGCCAAGGCGGCCAATGGTGCGCTGCTCGAGCGCGGACTGGTGGTGCGGGAAATGGGCGGGTACGGGATCGCCAACGGCTTGCGCATTTCGATCGGCAGCGAAGCGGCGATGAGAGCGGTGGCTGCTACACTCAAAGACTTCATGGACTCAAAATGATCGAGAAACTCGCCCTTATCGGTATCGGGCTGATCGGGTCGTCGATCGCGCTGGGCGCGCGGCGGGCCGGGCTGGCCAAAACGATTGCCATTTCGACGCGGCGGGCCGAAACGCTCGATGAAGCGCGGGCCCTGGGGCTGGGCGATATCTATACGATCGATGCCGCCGAGGCGGTGAAAGATGCCGACCTTGTGATTCTGTGCTCTCCCGTAGGGAGCTACGAGGCGATTGCAGCCAGAATCGCGCCCCATCTCAAGGCCGGCGCGATCCTGTCGGATGTGGGTTCGGTCAAGGGCCATGTTGTCGATGTCGTGGGGCCGCATGTGCCGGCGGGCGTTCATTTCGTGCCCGGCCATCCCCTGGCGGGGACCGAGCATTCGGGGCCATCGGCGGGGTTTGCCGATCTGTTTGAAAACCGCTGGTGCGTTCTGACCCCGCCCGAGGGGACCGATCCCGAGGCTGTGGAGCTGCTGAAGGCGTTCTGGAAGGGGCTGGGGTCCGATGTCGAGGCGATGAGCCCGGCCCACCACGACATGGTGCTGGCGATCACCAGTCATGTGCCGCATCTGGTGGCCTACAATATCGTG
>NZ_CAXAXY010000077.1:0-13288 GCF_963972885.1 uncultured Pelagibacterium sp.
GAACGACAGCAGGAAAACTAACCCGAGGGTGTCCACGAAACTCGGGGCTATTCAAATCTCGGGGTGGTGGAGCCCCGGTATCTCAATGAGTTGAGGCGCAAATTCTATTCCAATCCCAAGGATGGAAAGGTTGTAGGGTGGGGCGTAAAGGCTATTCACAAGCTAGGAGACCTTAAGCTGGATAAGGCCCAGACGACCTTTTTTAAGGACCTCCGTATCTCGGATTAGGATGTGGCCTTAACCAAGTATTCCCCTTGCCAACCGCCCCCATCCTCCTCTATACGGGCTGCGGGCCATCCCTCCCCAACGAGGGACGCCCATCTGTAAGGATGGAGCAACATGACAGATATTTCTGCCGCCACCGATGTGGCGAAGCCGGCATTGCGTCCGGAGAATCCCAATTTTTCGTCAGGTCCTTGCGCCAAGCGTCCCGGGTGGACGGTTGAGGCGCTTTCGGGTGCGTTGGTGGGGCGGTCCCACCGAGCCAAGCCGGCCAAGGCACGGATCAAGCGCGCCATCGACCTGACCCGCGAACTGCTCGAAGTTCCCGATGACTATCTGATCGGCATCGTGCCGGCATCCGATACCGGCGCCGTGGAAATGGCGCTGTGGGGCATGCTGGGCGCACGCGGCGTCGACATGTTGACCTGGGAATCGTTTGGGGCCGGGTGGGTCACCGACGTTCAAAAGCAACTCAAGCTCGACGATGTGCGGGTGCTCAAGGCCGAATATGGCGAATTGCCGGACCTCTCCGACGTCGATTTTTCGCGCGACGTGGTGTTCACCTGGAACGGGACGACTTCGGGCGTGCGGGTCCCTGACGGGGACTGGATCCCAGCGGACCGCGAGGGGCTGACCATTTGCGATGCCACTTCGGCGGCGTTTGCGCAGAATCTCGATTTTTCCAAGCTCGATGTTGTGACCTTTTCCTGGCAGAAGGCGCTGGGCGGGGAAGCCGCGCATGGCATTCTGATCCTCTCGCCGCGGGCCGTGGAACGGCTGGAAACCTTCACGCCGGCCAACCGTCCGCTGCCCAAGATTTTCCGGCTGACCAAGGGCGGCAAGCTGATGGCGGAGGTCTTTGAAGGCGCGACCATCAATACGGTGTCGATGATCTGCATCGAAGACGCCGTGGACGCCATGGAATGGGGTCTTAAGGTTGGCGGGCTCAAGGCGCTGCAGGCGCGGGCCGATGCCAATGAGAAGGCAATTGCCGATTGGGTGGCCAAGACCGATTGGGTCGATTTTCTAGCCACTGATCCCAAGGTGCGGTCGAACACTTCGGTGTGCCTGAAAATCGTCGATCCCGAGGTTGCAGCGCTTTCCGACGAGGCGCAGGCCAAGCTTGCCAAGGCGGTTGTCTCCCGGCTCGATAAGGAAGCCGTCGCCTACGATATCGGCGGCTATCGCGACGCGCCGACGGGATTCCGCATCTGGTGCGGCTCGACCGTTCAAACGGCAGATCTCGAAAAGCTGACACCGTGGCTCGACTGGGCGTTTGCCGAAGAGAAAAAGGCGGCGCTGGCGTAAGGCGGGCTGGACGGGAGCGGGCGGCATGGCAAGCGAGAAACTGCGCAGCTTTGCCGCGGACACGGTCGCGCTGGTGATCTTTTTCACCATCGTGAGCGGGCTCAACGAGCGGTTCATCGCCGGCATGAGCTGGCCCGAGGTGGCGGTTTCGCGCACCATCGGTGCGCCGCTGATGGTATTGACGGCTCGGCCTTACGGCTTCTGGCGGGACTGGTTTTTAAAGATCACCAGCCCCCGCTCGCCCGGTTCAACCCTGATCATGGATTCCATTGCGCTGCTGGCGTTTCAGGTGCCGATCTACGTGTTCATCATCTTTGCAAGCGGGGCAAGGGGCATGGGGATCGTTACCGGAGCGTTGGGATTTGCGGTGCTGATGCTGATCCTGGGACGGCCGTATGGACTATGGCTCGAATTCGTGCGGTCCCGTTTTGGACTGAGCGGGCCGGGGCAAAAGCCGATGTCGCTGGGCGGATAAAAGAGAATTTTCCGGCCGCTGCGGTGGCCGGCTTTCATCACATTTTCGGGCCGGAGCGGCCCATGCTGAACAAGGATTATGGATATGGCCAAGGTATTGGTTTCGGACAAGATCAGCCCGGCGGCGATCGAGATTTTCAAGGCAAACGGGGTGGAGGTCGATTACCTCCCCGATGTGGGCAAGGACAAGGAAAAGCTGGCCGAAATCATCGGGCAGTATGACGGTCTGGCCATTCGCTCGGCGACCAAGGTGACCGACAAGATTTTGGCCCATGCCACCAATCTCAAGGTCATCGGGCGCGCCGGGATCGGGGTGGACAACGTCGATATCCCCGCAGCGACCGCCAAGGGCGTGATCGTCATGAACACCCCGTTCGGCAATTCGATCACCACGGCAGAGCACGCCATTTCGATGATGCTGGCGCTGGCGCGGCAGATCCCGGAGGCCGATGCCTCGACGCGGGCATCGAAGTGGGAAAAGAACCGCTTTATGGGCGTTGAAGTGACCAACAAGACGCTGGGCCTGATCGGGGCGGGCAATATCGGCTCGATCGTTGCCGACCGCGCTCAGGGCCTGAAAATGAAGGTGATCGCATTCGATCCGTTCCTCACGCCCGAGCGTGCGATCGATCTGGGCGTTGAAAAGGTCGAACTGGACGACCTTCTGGCGCGGGCCGATTTCATCACGCTGCACACGCCGCTGATCGATGCGACGCGCAACATCATTTCGGCTGAAGCGATTGCCAAGATGAAAGACGGCGTGCGGATCATCAACTGCGCACGCGGCGGGCTGATCGATGAAGCGGCGCTGAAAGATGCGCTGGACGCGGGCAAGGTTGCCGGCGCGGCGCTCGACGTGTTCCTCGAAGAACCGGCCAAGGACAATCCGCTGTTTGGCCTGGCCAACGTCATCTGCACCCCCCATCTTGGCGCATCGACCACCGAGGCGCAGGAAAATGTTGCGCTGCAGGTGGCCGAGCAGATTTCGGCCTATCTCAACACAGGCGAAGTCATCAATGCGCTGAACTTCCCATCGATTTCCGCCGAAGAAGCGCCCAAGCTGACCCCGTTCGTCAAGCTGGCCGAGCTGTTGGGCTCGTTTGCCGGGCAATTGACCGAAACGGCGATCAGCGGCATCCGTATCGAGTTCGAGGGGGATGTTTCCGCGCTCAACACCAAGCCGATGGTCGCGGCGCTGCTCAACGGGGTTCTCAAGCCCTTGCTGGGCGAGGTCAACATGGTTTCGGCCCCGGCACTGGCCAAGGATCGCGGCATTGCGGTGGAAACGGTCAATCGCGAGCAGGTGGGGGCCTATGACAACCTCATCCGGCTCACCGTGGTGACCGAGCGCCAGGAGCGCAGCGTTGCTGGCACGGTCTATGGGTCCAAGGCGCCGCGCATCGTCGAGATCAAGAACATTACGCTCGAAGCGGAAGTCACCCCGCACATGCTTTACATCACCAACGAGGATAAGCCGGGCTTTATCGGGCGGCTGGGCACGCTTTTGGGCCAGCTTGGCATCAATATCGCCAACTTCAACCTCGGCCGGGTCGAACAGGGCAAGGATGCGATCGCGCTTTTGTCCATCGACAGCGAGATGACCGATGGCGAGTTGACGCAGATCGAAGGGCTCGAGGGCGTCAAGCAGGCCAAGCGGCTGGTGTTTGGGGTCTGAGATCGATCACAGCGATTTTGAAAAGGGCGGCAGCGATGCCGCCCTTTTTACTGTGCTTGCGCTCTATTGCGGCTTGAGGATTTCGCGCAGATTGCGGCGTGCGGCATATTCAGCAATGCCTATGCCCGCAATGATGAAGGCTGCGGCGATCATGTGAAAGATCTCGAGGGTCTCACCGAGGATAAAGACGGCGAGCAGGGCGCCGAAGACGGGAATGAGGTTGATGAACAGGCTGCCCCGGTTGGGGCCGATCAGTTCCACGCCGCGTGCGTAGGTCATCTGGGCGACGATGGAGGGCAGCAGGGCCACGTAAAGAACGACGGTCCAGCCGCGCCAGCTCATTGTGGTTACCTCCGCGACAAGCCCGAGCGGGCCGGTGCCGAACACGAGCTGATAGCCGCATGCGGCGAGCATGGCGAAAAAACTTGTGCAGGCAATAAAGCTGAGCCATCCGATTTTCGGCTTGTAGCGCAGCATGAGCGAGTGGAGCGCGTAAAACAGTGCCGCAAGCAGCATCATGGCATCGCCGATATTGACGTCGAGCCCGACCAGCCGGAGCGGGCTGCCATGGGTTGCGACGTGGATGACCCCGTAGATGGTGAGTACCACGCCCACGATGTGGAGCCCGGAGGCGCGGACGCGGAAGATCGCGAAATTGCCGACCATGACGAGAACAGGGATGGCCGCCTGGATCATGGCGACATTGACGGCGGCGGTGTGGGTGGTCGCTGCATAGAGCAGCACGTTGAAGCTGGTGAAACCGAGAACGCCATAAAAGGCCAGCCAGCCCCATCCGCGCCGGATTTCGGCCCATTCGGCGCGCAGGCTGGTCCAGGCGAAGGGCGCGATGATGACAAAGGCAACAAGCCAGCGCATGACCGAAAGCGCATAAGGGTCGAGCTCGCCAATGGCCATTTTCCCCGCAATGATATTGGCGCCCCAGAACAGCGCGGAGAGGGTCAAAAGCAGGTAAGGCTGGCCCATGAGCCGCGTCAATGGATTGGATGGCGAAGAGAGCGAGGCAGGGGACTTTGTCATAACGGGCCTTGTACTTTATAGAACCCGGACTTATCAGCGTTTTGGCTTGCGGTGAAACAGAGATTTCTGCTGCGGGCGACCCCACCGACAGGTGGGGACGTGGCGCACACGAAAGGGAAACTGGCGTAAATGGCGAATGTTGTGGTGGTCGGCTCGCAATGGGGCGACGAAGGCAAGGGCAAGATCGTTGACTGGCTTTCCGAGCGTGCCGACGTTGTGGTGCGCTATCAGGGCGGACACAATGCCGGCCATACGCTGGTCATCGACGGGGTGAGCTACAAGCTTTCGCTGCTGCCCTCAGGGTTGGTGCGCGGCAAGTTTTCGGTGATCGGCAATGGCGTCGTTGTCGATCCGCATCATTTCGTTGCCGAGGTCGCAAAGATTGCCGGACAGGGGATTTCGGTGACGCCGGAGGTTTTGCGCATCGCCGAGAACGCGCCGTTGATCCTTTCGCTGCACCGCGAACTCGACGCGCTGCGCGAGGATTCCAATTCCGGGCTCAAGATCGGCACGACACGGCGCGGGATCGGGCCGGCCTATGAGGACAAGGTGGGCCGCCGGGCGATCCGGGTTTGCGACCTGGCCGAGCCCGAAACGCTTATGGACAAGATCGAGCGGCTCCTGACCCACCACAACGCGCTGCGGCGCGGCATGGGGGCTGTCGAGATTTCGGCGCAGGCAATCCATGATGAACTGATGGCGGTGGCCTCCGACATCCTGCCGTTCATGGACCGGGTGTGGGAGCTGCTCGACGAGCGGCGCAAGCGCGGCGAGCGCATTCTGTTCGAAGGTGCGCAGGGCGCTCTGCTCGACAATGATCACGGCACCTATCCGTTCGTCACATCCTCGAACACGGTGGCCGGGCAGGCGGCGCCCGGCTCGGGACTGGGGCCGGCGGCAATCGATTATGTGCTCGGGATCACCAAGGCCTATACGACCCGGGTTGGCGAAGGTCCGTTCCCCAGCGAGCAGGACAACGAGATCGGCCAGTTCCTCGGCGAGAAGGGGCACGAGTTCGGGGTTGTGACCGGACGCAAGCGGCGTTGCGGGTGGTTTGACGCGGTGATCGTGCGCCAGACAGTGCGCACTTCGGGCATTCACGGCATCGCGCTGACCAAGCTCGACGTGCTCGATGGGCTGGACGAAATTCAGGTCTGCGTGGGGTATGAGCTCGACGGGCAGAAAATAGATTATCTGCCCGCCTCAATGGGGGCACAAAGTCGAGTCAAGCCAATTTATGAAACGCTTGATGGCTGGAAAGAAACGACCGCAGGCGCCCGCAGTTGGGCCGAATTGCCCGCTCAGGCGATCAAATATGTGCGGCGCATCGAAGAACTGATCGGCGCGAGTGTGGCCATGCTCTCCACAAGCCCTGAACGCGAAGACACGATTTTGGTCCAGGACCCGTTTCAAGATTGAATTTTCTTGTTTAAAAACAACTTTGACTAATGCCGGCAACAAGTGATGTTGAGTAGATATGGCCGACTATCGTGAACTCTTGCGCAAGGCGATCGATGCCCTGCCCGACAATACCGGGGCAAATCGCCGGGCGGTTTACGAAAAGGCGCGCAGTGCACTTGTAGCGCAATTGCGCGCCATCGATCCGCCCTTGCCTGCTCGCGAGATCACAACCCACCGGCTCAACCTCGAAGATTGCATTCGTGAGGTCGAGCACGAAGCGACCGAGCGTCTTCTGGGACGGTTCCGTGCTGTCGAGGAAACCGAGCCCGAAGATCAGTCCGAGGATTTCTCCGAAGTCGAGGATGTGACCGGTGAGCCGGTCGCGGCGTTCGATGACCGCGACGACGCTGTGGCCGTGGACGAAGCTGAGCCAGAGCCAGAGCCTGAAATCGAGCCCGCCGATATCGAAAGCGACGGCTTTGTTTCACCTCCGGCCGACGATTTTGTCGCCGAGCCCGAGATGACTGAAGTCGAAACCGTCGAACCCGGGGTGGACGAGCCCGAAGTGGCTGCGGCGGAGCCCGAGTGGCCCGAAGGCGATGCGGAGGAGGGGCCCGCGGACGAGGATCAGTTTTCGGCCGAGCCTGCTCCGATGTTTTCGCCGGACGAGGACGGTTCTTCATCCGTCGAGAACGAGACCGTCGAAACGGTTGACCAGCCCGAGCCCGAGCCCGAAACTGAATCGTTCCGGCCTGGTTCGATCGAGGACATCATCGCTTCTGCGGAACGGGCCGCGGGTGAACCCGAAGATACCGAGCCGTCGACGACCGAGCCCGAAGACGATGAGCGGATCGTCCCGTTTGTGCCGGTGGCCGAACCGGAGGACCATGCCGCTTCGGAAGCCGAGGAAAAGCATTTCATAGTTTCGGAGGCTGACGCCCAGCCCCGGAGCGGTGCACCGCTGGTCGATCTGCACGGACGTCCGCTGAGTGGGACGCAGGAGGCGGTCGCCGAGCCGGAGCCGGCGATGTCGAGCGTTCGTGAGGTTGAACTCGAGCCCGGTATTCTGGCACGTCCGGAAGTTTCCGATGCGCAGGTCGCCATCGACCGGGCGATTGCAGCGCTCGACCGCGAAGCGCGCGGCGAAGCAACCGGTGCCGATGAGGCGGAGGGCGGCGCCGCGGCCGAAGCTCACAACGAAACCGGCGACGAGGACAATCCCGAGCGGCGGGGCGGCTTTGGCGCCTTTACGATCTTCCTTCTGATTTCCGTCCTGCTTCTTGGTGGTGGCGGCCTGGCGGGGTATTGGGCCTGGCGGGAAGGGTTTGTCGACCTCAATGCCATCTTTGCCCAGAACGATGCGCCCGAGACGACCGAAGTCGCCGATGCGGACGTGCCGCAAGAGCCGGCTCCGGGCGAAACGCCGGCCGCTGTCAATACCACGCCGGATGTGCCGAGCACGGATGGCGAAGTGGACGGTTCACCCATGCCGGGCGAGGAGCTTCCCTTCACCGAGACCGAAACGCCCTCGACAGCACCGACGGAACCCGAGGTCACTTTCGAGGACCGACTGCCGGCGGAAGCTGAAACGCCCCCGAGTGCGGACGGTGATGGTGAGGACGAGCCCGGTGCCGCAATAGCGGCCACCGAAGGGCCACAGTCATTGCTGCTCGAGGAGCAGGCCGGCGGGGCGGCGGGCGCAGTGCCTTATACGGGCGGCGTTGAATGGTCGCGCGGGACCGACGAGTTGGGACACCCAACCATCGTCGCCGAGGCCTCGATTCCGGCACGCAATCTGGATGTTGAAGTGTTGTTGCGCCGCAATGCGGACGACAACCTGCCAGCCAGCCACCTCATGGAAGTCAATTTCACGGTTTCCGACAGCTTTGTGGGCGGATCGATTGCCAATCTGCCGGGCGTTCTGCTCAAGAACGAGGAATTGGTGCAGGGCCAGCCGCTGACAGGGGCATCGGCGCGCATCGTGGGCAACTCGTTTCTGTTCGCGCTCTCGAGCGCCAGCGACCTCGACGTCGAAAACAACCTCAACCTGCTCGAGAACCGCGAATGGATCGATCTGGCCATGGTCTATGGTACCGGCCGCCGCGCTATTCTGACCCTCGAAAAGGGCGAAGATGGTGATGCGATCTTTGACGATGTTCTAGAGGCGTGGTCCGCGCTCGATGCCGCGTCGGGGACCGACGCCGAACCGGCGGTCGAGGAGGACACTCCAGCCGAGGCGGCGGGCGGGTAGAACCGCTTCAGATCAATTTCGTGCGGCCGTTTTCGATCCGGTATGTGCTGTCGGCCATGGTTTCTATGTCTTGGGACTGATGGGAAACCACGATGGCGTGCCAATGGTTGGCGCGCACCATATGCCGGACAAGGTCGCGGATGGGGGCGGCCGTTTGGTTGTCCAGGCCGGTAAAGGGTTCATCGAGCAGCAGGACGGGCCGGTTGCGCAAAAGGGTGCGGGCCAGCGCGACGCGTTGCTTCTGGCCGCCCGAAAGTTGCGCGGCACGACGACCGATCATGGCCGAAAGGCCCATCTGGGCGAGGGCTTCGGTCACCCTTTCGTCTGTCGCCCTGGCGGCGCTGCCCAGGCCCAGCGCAACGTTGGCGCCGGTGGAGAGGTGGTCGAACAGATTGTCCGATTGAAACAGGATCGAAACAGGCCGGTCTTCGGGCGGCTGGCCCAATATCGAGCGGCCGGATAGCGCAATATCGCCCGAGATCGGTTCGAGAAAGCCGGCGATCAGGTCGAACAGGGTCGATTTGCCTGCGCCCGAAGGGCCGACCAGACCGGCGATCTCGCCGGGTCCGATACGCATGTCGAAGGCAAAGCCGGTGTCGCCGCCGTCATAGCTGAAGGTCAGCCGGTCAATTTCGAGCATTTGTCAGCTTCTCGAACAGTTTGGGGATGAGGATGAAGGCGGCAACGCTGACAATCAGCAGTACCGCTGCGATGGCCTCGGCGTCATTGGTGCGATAGGCGCCCAGGGCACGATACATCAGCCAGGGAAGGGTGGAAAATTCGGACGTTCCGAACAGCGATATGACGCCCAGATCGCCCAGCGAAAAGACAAACGCGATGGCCAGGGCGTAGCCGACGGGCTGGCCGAGCAGGGGCCATTCGATGCGACTCCATTGCCTGAAAGACGAGATGCCGAGCGCGCGGATGACGCGATGGTGACGCCGGGTGAGCGCTTCGAGCGGCGGGGCGATGGTGGCAAAAACGAAGGGCAGAGCCAAAAGCGCGTTGGCCAGGATCAAGACAATCGGGGCGACGGCGGCGGGGGCAAGGCCGGTGAGCCGGGCGAGCAGGAAAAAGCCCAGCGAGAGCACAACAGCGGGGACGGCGAGGTAGGCAAAGACCGGAAAGCCGAGCACGGCGCGCCAGAGCGAACCTCTGGCCTGCAAGGCGCGGGCCATGCCAAGGGCAAGACCCAGGGCAATGGCGAGCAGCGCGCTGAGCGTGCCGATCACCAGACTGGTCAGAGCGGCCCGCCAGAAAGTGGACTGGACCAGAACATTTGCGATGGCGCCGAAGCCTTCGGCGAGAACCGCGATCAGGGGGGCAAGAAAGCCGGCAAGAAGGATGGCGAGCACGACCCGCTGCGCAGCGGCGAGCCAGCGGCGTTCGGGCCAGTGGATATGGGCTTGGGCGCCGAACAGGCTGGCGGCAGGCGAGAGGGTCGAGGCGGGGATGATGATGGCTGCGCAGACGACCAGTTGCACGATGGCGAGGCTGACGGCGGCGCCGAGATCGAAATCGAGACGCACGGCCTGATAGATCGCCACTTCGAGGGTCTGGTTGGCCGGCCCGCCCCCCAGGGTGAGGACGATGGGAAAGCTTGTGAAGCACAAAAGAAAGATGGTGGCGGCCACACCGGGGATCGAGGCGGCGAGGGCGGGCAAATCGATTATAGTGAAGCGCTGGAGCGGGCCCAACCCCAGGCTGCGGCCGAGCTTGAGCTTTTCGGAGGGGATGGCGGCCAGCCTGTCGATGAAGATGCGGGCGGAAAAGGCGCCATTGAGAACGACGTGGGCCGCAATGATGCCGCCGAGCCCGAAGATCGAAGAGCCGGTTTCCAGCCCCAGCGGGGCGAGCAGGACATTGACCCAGCCATTGCGGCCCCAGATGGCGAGCAGGCCCGAAACGATGACGAGGGAGGGCATGACCAGCGCCGTCGAGAGCAGGCCGATGACGATGCTCCTGCCGGCAAAGCGCAGTCGGTCGAGTGTCCAGGCCAGCGCCATGCCGGTCAGGATCGACAGAACCGTTGAAAGGGCGGCCTGAGTGGCCGAGGTTGCCAGCAGATAGCCGATGTCGGTGACGCTGGAGCCGGTGGTCGCAAAGCGCTGCCCGGCCACCCAAAGGGCGATCAGCAGGGCAGCGATGAGCAAGGCGACGGTGGCGGCAACCGATGCGCCGACGTAACGACGGCCGGGACGCCAGGTGGAGGGAATCCCGGCCAATTTTTTACCTCAGCGTCGAAAAGGCTTCCTCGATCCACGCCCGGGTGTTGGCGGTGACCTCCTCGGCGTCGAGCAGAAGCGCGGGTTGGGGATCGATCATTTCGGCAAAGCCGGGATTGAGCCCGCCTTGGGGTTCGAGCACTGGATACATCCAGTTGGTTTCGGGCAACGGAGCCTGCCCCTCGGGGGTAACGAGATAGGCGAGGAAGTCGCGGGCCAGCTCCTGATTGGGGCTGGAGGCCAGGATGCCGGCGACTTCGATCTGGGTGTAATGGCCCGCGTCGAACCTGGCGGCGCGATAGCGGTCTTCATCCTCGGCAATGAGGTGATAGGCGGGCGAGGTGGTGTAGGAGAGCACCATATCGGCTTCTCCCGAGAGGAACAGGTCGTAGGATTCCGACCAGCCGCTGGTGACCGTAAGAACGTGCGGCGCGAGGCCCTCCCAGATATCGACGGCCCCCTCGCCATAAAGCGCCTTGATCCAAAGGATCAGGCCAAGCCCGGGGGTGGACGAGCGGGGATCCTGAATGACGATCTTGAAATCGTCGGGCAACGCGATCAGTTCCTCAAAGCTTGTGGGCGGTGTCGAGAGGGACTGGCTGTCGTAGACAAAGGCGAAATAGCCGTAGTCGAAGGGGACAAAGACATCGTCGGTCCATTCGAGCGGGATGTCGAAATCGGGAAGGTCGAGCTGGTGCTCGGTGAACAGGCCGGTCGCCTTGCCTTCTCCGATGGTGGCGGTATCGAGCCCTAAAATGATGTCGGCATCAGTCGCATCGCCCTCAAGCTGGGCGCGGCGCAGGGCCGAGATTGAATCATTGGCCGAAACGAAATCGAGTGTGCACTCACACTGGGCCTCAAAGCCTTGCTTGAGCGCAGGGCCGGGGCCCCAATCGGCGGCAAAGGCGTCGTAGGTGTAAACGGTGAGCGTTGGATTGTCCTGGGCGATTGCCGGGAGCGCGAGCGCTCCGAGCACAACCGCGCACAGGCTCGTCCTTACGGAAGCGATCATGAGTTTCCTCATTGTTGGGGCGTGCAAAACCAATGGTTTTGCTGGCGCCGAGCCAAGTTTGCGGCCATGGATTAGGGGAAAGATTTCAAATGGAAGAGCCAATTGTGGCTCTTGCCATCTCGAACTTCCTCCGCCAGCATGACCTGGTTCAGGTTCTATGGGTTTTTCTCAGCCCATCCTTTCGGACGGACACCCCAGCGAGACGAGGCGACACTATAGGCGTGCAAGGTCCAGTGCAAGACGGCGCGGGGGAAAACGGGACGCCGATGGTGTTCGAAGGTCCTTTGCTGATCGTTGGCGGAGGTGAGGTCGACCCCGGTATGCTGGCCGCGCTGGCCAAACAGGCCGCGGGGCTGGTGGGCGCCGACAGGGGCGGGGACATATTGATGGCGGCGGGGCTGGTGCCCGATGCCGTGATCGGGGACATGGACTCGGTTTCCGACCGGACACGGTTTCCGGCTGAAACCAGGATCCTGGCATTGTCCGAACAGGACACCACCGATTTCGAGAAATGTCTCTATTCGACGCGCGCGCCGGTGACGCTGGCGCTGGGAATGACCGGCGGGCGGTTCGATCACACGCTGGCGGCGCTGCATGCGGTTGCGCGTCATGCGGCCGAGCGGCGGATCATCTTGATAGACGGATACGACCTGGCGCTGGGCGTTTCCGGTTCGATCCGGTTTGAGATCGATGTCGGCGCGCGCGTTTCGGTCTATCCGCTCGGACGGACCCGCTTTGCCCGTTCGTTGGGGTTGCGCTATGGGCTCGATGGTCTGGAACTGGTTCAGGGGAAAACGATCGGCACTTCAAACCGTGCGGAGGCGCGGGAGGTCTGCATCGAGGTGGACAGCGCCGGGGACGACCCGTGGCTGCTCATATTGGAGCGCGATAATTTAAAGTCGTTTATTTGAGAAAAGTCACGTTGCGCTCAGGTCTCCGCAAGTAGTTTCGCAAGTTAACGTTCAGTTAACCTTGTGGGATCGATCCATCATGACTAAGAAGTTTGCGTATGTCGCCAGCACGGCACTTGCCGCCGGCGCGCTGTTGAGTAGCATTTTTCCGGTTCAGGCGCAGCAGGTTTTGACGGTTGCCGGAGCTGCGAGTCTCTGTCCCGTCTCATTGGAAACCGAGATCGGGCAGTGCGATCTTGTTGTTCAGTCGTTTCTCGATTCACGCGCTCCCGGCGCCGCTCGGGATGCCGACATTGTCCAACTTGCACTTTCGATTGCGCAAGCCGGCAACGGTGCGGTTGTGCCACAGCCGATCTGCATCGAGGCGGCTGATGCGGTCGTAACACTTGCAATTGCGATGGATGTCGATGCTGGAGCTCAACTGCAGCTTCTCGAGATCGCTGCTGCCATGTGTATCGATCAGATCCCTGTTGCAGCGATTGGCTCATCGAACGCCGATGAAGACGATGATGAACGCAATTATGATCGTAACCGCAACCGCGATGACGATAACACGGGCAATGGCGGTGGCGCCGGCAATGGTGGCAGCGGGAATGGTGGTAACGGCGGCACTGGCAACGGCGGTAACGGCGGCACTGGTAACGGTGGTAATGGCGGTACTGGCAACGGTGGCGAGGGGAATGGCGGTAACGGCGGCAACGGCGGCGCTGGCAATGGCGGCGGTAATGGCGGCGGCCCCCACCCCGGCGGGGGCGGCCATCACGGCGGTGG
>NZ_CAXAXY010000078.1:0-13182 GCF_963972885.1 uncultured Pelagibacterium sp.
AAGACAATCGCAATGTGGCGCGCATGAGCCTGCTGCTGGCCGGACTGCCTGTCACGGTGACCGGGACAACCATCAACCGGCTATGCGGATCCGGGCTCGATGCAGTGCTGACGGCGGCGCGGGCCATCAAGGCGGGCGAAGCGGACTTGATGATTGCCGGCGGCACGGAATCGATGAGCCGGGCGCCGTTCGTGATGCCCAAGGCCGAGACGGCGTTTTCGCGCAATGCGGAGATTTATGACACGACCATCGGCTGGCGCTTCGTCAATCCGGCGATGAAGGCACAATATGGCGTCGATTCCATGCCCGAGACCGGCGAGAACGTTGCCGAGGATTATCATGTTTCCCGCCAAGATCAGGACGCCTTTGCGGTGCGCAGCCAGAACAAGGCGGCTGCCGCTCAGGCGAGTGGACGGCTGGCCCAGGAAATCGTTGCGGTGAGCATCCCCCAGCGCAAGGGCGATCCGGTTGTCGTCGACACTGACGAGCATCCACGCGCCACCACGCTGGAAACGCTGGCCAAGCTGCCAACGCCGTTCAAGAAGGAGGGCGGCACGGTGACGGCGGGCAATGCGTCCGGCGTCAATGACGGGGCTGCGGCGCTGATCATCGCATCCGAAGCTGCAGTGAAGAAATACGGGCTGACGCCGATTGCGCGGATCGTGGGCGGTGCGACCGCCGGGGTGCCGCCGCGGGTGATGGGCATCGGGCCCCTGCCCGCTTCGCAAAAGCTGATGTCGCGACTGGGCCTGGGTGCCGAAGATTTCGATCTCGTCGAACTCAACGAGGCTTTTGCTTCGCAGGGAATTGCCGTGCTGCGCGGGCTGGGGATTGCCGAGGACGCGGACTTTGTGAACCCCAATGGCGGGGCTATCGCGCTGGGTCATCCGCTGGGCATGTCAGGCGCGCGCATTGCCGGAACGGCTGCTCTGGAGCTGAGCCTTTCGGGCAAGAAGCGGGCGCTGGTGACGATGTGCATCGGGGTTGGCCAAGGGATCGCGGCGGCGCTGGAGGCGGTTTAGGCCACGGATTTCGAGGGCCGGACAGTTTAACAAGGCCTCTTCACCCTGACCGCAGGGTGAGGGGGCCTTGTCTGTTTTTGCGGCAAAACGCCGATTTTACCTCCGCCTTGCAATTGGGACGCCGAACGCATATATGTCTGCAAGGTTCGATGGCGCGCGATTTGGTTTGTCGCGCTTTTGAAGCGCAACAACAGCAGCGCCCTTTTTCGAGCCAGTTTCTCCAACAATCATAAAACCGTAGCAAGGCTGCCCGATAATCGTGGCGCCGCTACAGTTCAGACGAGGCCGTCCAGTGGCGGTCAGAAAGACATATGAAGACCATAGATTTCAACGCCGAAGCGTCCCTCTATCTGGGCCGCGACTGGCGGACTGCGCTCGAGCAGGGATCGCGACGATTCCCGAGCGCTGCAAAGGCCATCCGATTTGCGCTTGAGGAAGTGCCGCCCGTGAGCCTTCACGGTGCGCGCATGATCGTTGAGGGGCGAACCTATTCGCCCCGCGATCTGCAAAAGCTTTACGGTGACCGGGAATACCCGCTGCACCGCAAGGCCGATCTCGAAGCGATCCTTGTCGAACCCTTCAACGATTAGGCTGTCGATTTTGGGGGTGGACGCAAACCCGGCACACGGGATCATCCCGGGCCGGCAGGTTGGCGGTCTTATTAGAGACGTTCAGGATTTGATTGACTCAAATCCCTGGCTCCAAGCCCTTGTTCTGTCGCGTGTTGCGAACCGCAAAACCGTTTCCATTTCCGATCGCGTCGAGGACATGCTTTTGCTGGACACGCTCTAGCTAGACGCTGAGTGTACTGGACCCCGGCTCAAGGCCGGGGTGACCGGGCGGGACAGAGCTTGAATGATTTCAGGCTGTCGTCGTCTTGCGGCGAACAGCGGGCTTTTTCTTGGGGGCGGGCTTTTTGGCCGCCTTTTCGATGGCGTCGGTGCGCTCTTTTTCGAGCCGCAGGGCCTTGAGGCGCTCGGTCTTGGCGCGTGTGGCGTCCAGCGCGATTTCTTCCTGGCGCAGCGCCTCTTTCTGGCGCGCTTCCATCTCGGCGTATTTGCGCTGCGGGCTCACCTTGGGCGGAGCTTCCATTGAGATATCTCCTGAGATTAAAAAAGGCCGCCTTTGGAGCATACGCTCTAAAGGCGGCCTTTTATGGTATTAGGCAGCCTGGATGTTGATGGCCGACTTGCGTCCGTCGCGGCCGCTTTCGAGCTCGTAGCTCACAGCCTGGCCTTCGACCAGCGTCGCCATTCCGGCGCGCTCGACAGCGGAGATGTGCACGAATGCATCTTCGCCGCCCTGATCGGGCTGAATGAAGCCGAAGCCCTTGGTTGCATTGAAGAACTTTACCTTGCCCGAGATCATCATGGATCCTTTCAGTGGCAGTGGACCCCGACGCGACATGCACCAAGGCCGCCCAAATCCTTTGAGGATTTGCGGCTCAACGTCTAGCAATTGAGGATATCCAAGTATCCGGCGAACCGGGCGATCTGGTAGCCAAGAGCATCCAACGTGATAAAATTACACTATAGCAAATGTGGCACACAGGCAAGTACCGGCCGCATTGGGGGCTCTTCCATTCCCCGCCCATGGCGTTATGGTCCCGCCCCAGACAACAAGGACCGCCCATGACCGAGCAGCTCGTTTCCACTTTCCGTTCCATTGTCGGCCAACGTCATGTGCTGGTTGGCGACCGCTCGACGCGGCGCTACCGCAAGGGCTATCGCTATGGAGACGGGCAGGTGCTGGCCGTTGTGCGGCCGGGCACGCTGGTGGAGAAATGGCGGGCGCTCAAGGCGTGCGTGGAGGCCGGCGTCATCGTCATCATCCAGGCGGCCAATACCGGGCTCACGGGCGGCTCGACACCGTTCGGGGACGGCTATGACCGGCCCATCGTCATCATTAACACGATGCGGATTTCGCGGGTCGACCTGATCTCGGGCGGCAGCCAGGTGATCGCCCTGCCCGGCGCAACGCTCGACAAGCTCGAAAAAACGCTGCGCCCTGTCGGGCGCGAGCCCCATTCGGTGATCGGGTCGAGCTGCATCGGGGCGTCGGTGACCGGCGGGGTGTGCAACAATTCGGGCGGATCGCTGATCCAGCGCGGCCCGGCCTATACCGAGCTGGCGCTGTATGCGCAGGTCGATGAAACCGGCACGCTCAGACTGGTCAACCATCTGGGGGTCGACCTCGGGGACGAGGCGGAAACCGTCCTCTCGCGGCTCGATGCTGGCCAGTATTCCGACGCCGATGTGACGCCCGAAGGCAATCGGCGCGCCTCGGATCACGATTATCATCGCCATGTGCGCGATATCGAGGCGGACACCCCTGCCCGTTTCAACGCCGACCCGCGCAAGCTGTTCGAGGCTTCGGGCAGCGCGGGCAAGCTGGCGGTGTTCGCGTTGCGGCTCGATACGTTCGCGGCGGACACCAATACGCAGGTGTTTTACATCGGATCAAACGACCCGCTCGAGCTCAACACGATCCGGCGGCACATGCTGAGCCGGTTTACCCACCTGCCCATCGCCGGGGAATATCTGCATCGGGACGCATACACGCTGACTCAAAGATACGGCAAAGACACGTTTCTGATCATCAAGCGGTTCGGCACCGACCGGATACCCACTGCGTTTGCAGCCAAGAGCTGGGTGGACGGGATCACCGAAAAGCTGGGGCTGGGCGGTACGGTTTCGGATCGCATGGTGCAGGCGATAACCGGGCTGTTGCCCCAACATCTGCCAAAGCGGATGAACGATTATCGCGACCGGTTCGAACATCATCTGATGATCCGCATGGGCGGAGACGGCGTTGCCGAAGCGCGAAGCTATCTCAAGGGCATGTTTCCCTCGGCAAGCGGGGATTATTTCGAATGCACACCGCAGGAAGGCACCGACGCCTTTTTGCACCGGTTTGCGGTCGGGGGGGCGGCGGTACGCTATCGCAACACCCATCCTCACGATGTCGAGGACATTCTGGCGCTCGACGTGGCGCTGCCGCGCAACGAGATCGACTGGCTGCCCGAACTGCCTGCCGATCTTGACGCCCAGATCGAATACAAGGTGTTGTGCGGTCATTTTTTCTGCCACGTCATGCATCAGGACTACATGATCAAAAAGGGCGTCGACGTGTCCGCGCTCAAGGAGCAGCTTTTGGCCCTGCTCGACACGCGGGGCGCCGAATATCCGGCCGAACACAATGTGGGGCATCTTTATGCGGCCAAGCCGGCACTGGCGGACTTCTACAAGACGCTCGACCCCACAAACAGCTTCAACCCCGGCATCGGCAAGACGAGCAAGAAGAAGCAGTGGGCTTAAACAAATAGCCCCGCAGCTTTTGCCGCGGGGCCCCATTCATTCATATCTCAGGCTCCAAGCTCAGATCTAGAGCGCGTTGATGCGCTCGAGCATGCCTTCGGGCCAGGCATCGGAAAGCGGGGACGCGAGGTATTGTTCCTGCGCGTAGGTCTTGAACGCTTCGAGGTCGGGCTCATAGACCTTGAGACCTTCCTGCTCGAAGAAGGACACAAGTTCGGCTTCCTGATCGATATATTGTTGGTCGGACCAGGCAAAGGCCTCGGATGCGGCATCGCGCATGGTCTGCTGCTGCTCGGCGGTGAGCGAGGCAAACAGGTCGGCGTTGATGATGAGCATGCCAAATCCCATGTTGTGGCCGGTGAGGATGATCTGGTCGGTCACCTCGTGGAACTTCATGAGCTGATTGTTGGGCAGCGGGTTGTCCTGGCCATCGATCGCGCCGGTCTGAAGGCCTGTATAGACCTCGGCATAATCCATCGGGGTGGGGTTGGCGCCAATGGCGCTGCCCAGGAACTGCCAGCTCTCGCCGCCCGGCATGCGCAGCCGCACGCCGTTGAGATCCTGAGGGGTCATCACTTCCCTATCGCCACGAAGATTGACGTGGCGGGCGCCGTAATAGGCGATGCCGAGGATTTCGAGACCCATTTCGTCGCGGGCCATCTGGCGGAACTCGTCGCCGATGTCGCTCTCGAACACCGCCTGGAGGTGCTCGGGATCACGAATGACATAGGCGGCGCCCAGAATATCGAAGGCCGGGACCTGCTTGGCGAAATCGGACGGCGGCAGCAGCGACATTTCGAGATTGCCGCGCTGGATGGCGACGATTTCGGAGCCCTGGGGCACCAGTGTCGAAGAGAAATAGGGCTGGAACTCGAAATCATCGCCCAGCCGTTCGGCAAAAATGTCGGTCAGCGCCACCGAGCGCGGGGCGTCAGCGGTCGTGGAGTCGGAAAAACGCAGGGCAATCGGCTCCTGCGCCATGGCGGCCGCGGGCACCGTAAGTGCCAGAGCGGCCAATGCCGAAAGGGCTTTGGTGTGGATGGTCATTTTGGGAAATCCTCCTCGGGGTTTTTCAGGAAAAGACAAATCTGTGTTCGGCCACGCCCTGCCCGATGCCCTCGACGGCCAGAAGCGAGCCGGCCAGCGGCTCGGCGGCAAGCTGGTTGTCGGAAAGAAATTTTCGGGCGGTCGTGACATAGAGCGTGCGGAAATCCGGGCCGCCAAAGCACAGGCAGGTTGGATTGGTGACGGGCATTTCAACGACCGTGTCGATCCGTCCATCGGGCGCGTAACGCACGATCCTCGAGCCGGCAAAGAACGCCTGCCAGAGGCACCCTTCGGCATCGATGGTTGCGCCGTCGGGGCGGTCGCCGGTTCGCGAGTAATCGGCAAAGACCTCCCTGCCGATTATGGCGCCATCGTCGGGATCGATCGTGAGGCGCCAGGATATGTGGCGTCTGGTGTCGGTGAAATAGCCTGTGCCGCCGTCGGGCGAAAAGGCAATGCCGTTGGAGACGATGACGTCATCGATCATCGCATGGGCCGTACCATCGGCGTCGATGCGATAGAGCTTGCCGTTGGGGCGATGGAGCTGGTTGTCCATGGTGCCGACCCAGAACCGGCCGCTGGGATCGACGCGGCCGTCGTTGAGACGGTTGTCGAGCCCGGCATCGACCTCGAGCATCGGATCGAGCGTGCCATCGACCGCGAGACGGTTGAGGGTGAGGTCGGTGGCGATCAGCTTTTCGTCATGGCCCGCCAATGCCAGCGACCCCAGAAACTGCGTTTCAAAGGCACGCGCATCGTGTTGGCCAGTGGCCGGATCGAGCCGATGCAGTGTCGGCTTTTCGATATCGAGCCACCATAATACGCGCTCTTTATCACACCACAGGGGCGTTTCGCCCAGCTGATCGAGACTGCGATGGGCACTCTCCACCGCGCTTCTGGCAATAGTCCTCATTGTCTCCCCCGGCTGCCGATTTGCTCTGTTCCAGCCGCCCGCACTTTTAACTAACGAGTTAGTTAAGTCAATAATCGTTCCCCGGCTCATCGTCCGTCGAGCGTGCGGGGCCGGCGGCAACCGGTTTTTCAGGGCGCAAACAAATCTGCACCGCGATGTAATGTAATGTCATAACGCTGTTATTTGCCGGCTCTAGCTTTGCCGGACGGGCGCTGGCGAGAGGATGGCCGAAGATGTCATCCCTTGCCAATCCAGCGTCCCGACCGCTCATGGACACTGGCCTCACACCTGCCCCATGAGCCCCGCAACGCAACCAAGCAGGGCTTTACAGATGAACGAGCACACTCCCAAATTTCCGACCCAGGGTCTGGAAAACGCCGAGTTCGAACCGGTTAACCCCACGTCCAACCCCACGATGGGCGAATTGATTTCCCGGCGCTTTTCGCGGCGCGGGTTCCTCAAGGGTTCGCTGGCCACAACGGCCATTGCCGCAACCGTCAGCCCGCTGGCGCTCCTGACCGCCGAAAAAGCACACGCCCAGACCGGCTCTGTCTTCTCGTTCGCCGAAGTCGAGGCCGGCGTCGATGCCGACCACCACGTCGCCGAGGGCTATGACGCCGACGTCCTGATCCGCTGGGGCGATCCGGTGACCAATGACGCGCCCGAATTCGACCCCACTGCCCAGACGCCCCAAGCCCAGGCGGGCCAGTTCGGCTACAACAATGACTATGTCGGCTATGTCCCGCTCGAGGGTTCGTCCGAACATGGTCTGTTGCTGGTCAACCATGAATACACCAACGCCCATCTGATGTTCCCTGGTCTGGTGACGGTGACCGACGGCGAGGCCCAACAGGGTCCGCTCTCTGAAGACCAGGTCAATATCGAGATCATGGCCCATGGCGGCTCGATCATCGAAATCGAAAAGGTCGACGGCAAATGGCAGCGCGTTGCCGGCAGCCCCTACAACCGCCGCATCACCGGCGAAACGGAAATGGAAATCACCGGCCCGGTCGCCGGACATGACCGTCTCAAGACCAGCACCGATGACACCGGCACCATGGTGCGCGGCACGCTCAACAACTGCGCCGGCGGCACGACGCCCTGGGGCACGTATCTGATGGCCGAAGAAAATTTCCACGGCTATTTCGCCGGCGAGTTGCCCGAAGGTCACCGCGAAAGCGAAAATTATGCACGCCTGGCGGCGCCGGGCGGCTGGTATGAGTGGCACAATTTCCACGACCGTTTCGACGTTTCAAAAGAACCCAACGAGATGAACCGTTTCGGCTGGATCGTCGAAGTCGATCCCATGGACGCCAGCTTTATGCCAAAAAAGCGCACCGCCCTGGGCCGCTTCAAGCATGAAGGTGCCGAATCGGTTGTCGCTCCTGATGGCCGCGTGGTGTTGTATTCGGGCGACGACGAGCGCTTCGATTATGTCTATAAATTCGTGACCGCCGGCACGTTCAATGCCGACGATCGCGCCGCCAATATGGGCCTGCTCGATGAGGGTACGCTTTATGTCGCCCGGTTCGATGAAGACGGTTCGATGGAATGGCTGCCGCTCACCTTTGGCGAAGGCCCGCTTACTGAAGACAACGGCTTTGAGAGCCAGGCGGACGTTCTGATCGAGACCCGTCGGGCTTCCGATCTCTTGGGCGCAACCCCGATGGATCGTCCCGAAGACATCGAGCCCAACGCCACCAATGGCCGCGTCTATGTCATGCTGACCAACAATACGGCACGCGAAGAGGCCAATGCCGCCAATCCGCGCATCGACAACGCCTTCGGCCACATCGTGGAGATCCACGAAGAGGGTGGCGATTTCGCCGCCACCGCCGGCACCTGGGAAATTCTGCTGCAGTGCGGCGACCCTGAAATCGCCGAAGTGGGTGCAACCTTTTCGACCGAAACCACCGAAAACGGCTGGTTCGGCATGCCAGATAACTGCGCAGTGGACGCCGATGGCCGCCTGTGGGTCTCCACCGACGGCAATTCGCTCGCAGCGACCGGCCGCACCGATGGTCTTTGGGCCGTCGATACCGATGGCGAAGCCCGCGGCACTTCAAAGCTGTTCTATCGTGTGCCGGTTGGCGCCGAAATGTGCGGTCCGCTGCCGACCCCGGACCTGGCCACAATGTTCGTTGCCGTCCAGCACCCTGCCGACGGCGGCGAGGACTGGGATGGCCATGGACGCCCGTCCTACTACGAAGACCTGTCGACCCGCTGGCCCGATTTCCGCGACGACATGCCGGTGCGCCCGTCCGTCGTTGCCATCACCAAGCAGGGCGGCGGCAAGATCGGTACGGCGTAACCGCAAAGACCAATTCCAATCATGGCCGGGCCGGCTCGCGAGGTTTCGCGTGCCGGCTTTTCATGGCCCTTAGGGCCTTGGGTTGGCCCCATTGAAGGCGTTAGGGTGGCAGGAAACGAAAGGATACAAACATGAGCGAAGTCAACGCCGCCGCCTCGGGTACATTCTCGCTGGGAGATCATACCATCAACCGGCTGGGGTACGGCGCCATGCGCATAACCGGGCGGGGGATCTGGGGCCCGCCTTCCGATCGTGACGGAGCGCTCGAAACGCTGAAGCGCCTGCCCGAACTGGGTGTCAATTTCATCGACACCGCCGATTCCTATGGACCGGACGTTTCCGAGGAATTGATCCGCGAAGCGCTCTATCCTTATGAGGGGATGCTGGTGGCGACCAAGGCGGGGCTGACGCGGGCCGGGCCGGATCGCTGGGCGCCCAACGGGATGCCCGACTATCTGATCGAGCAGGCGCAAAAGAGCCTCAAAAAGCTCGGGGTCGAGCAGATCGCCCTTTGGCAGTTGCACCGCATCGATCCGCGTGTGCCGCGCGAAGAACAGTTCGGGGCGGTCAAGGCGCTGCTCGATCAGGGCATCATCGCCCATGCCGGGTTGAGCCAGGTCAGTGTCGAAGACATCGAGGCGGCGCGGAAGGTGTTTCCTGTCGCAACCGTTCAGAACAAATACAATCTCGTCGTTCGCGAGAGCGAGGACGTGCTCGATTACTGCGAAAAGGAAGGGATCGGGTTCATTCCCTGGTTCCCGCTGGCGGCGGGCGATCTGGCCAAGCCCGGATCGGTTCTCGACGGCATCGCGCAAAAGCACGGCGCGGCGCCCAGCCAGATCGCTCTGGCCTGGGTGCTCAAGCGCAGCCCCGTGATGCTGCCCATTCCAGGGACATCAAAAGTCGCCCATCTCGAAGAGAATGTGGCAGCCGCAGGAATCGCGCTTTCCGACGAGGACTTCGCGGCCCTCGATGCGGCCGGGCGCAAATGAGTGCCTATGTCGCGCTGTTGCGGGCGGTCAATGTGGGCGGAACCGGCAAGTTGGAAATGAGCGAACTCACCGCGATGTGCGAGGCGGCGGGGTTTGAGACGGTCAAAACCTATATCGCCAGCGGAAATGTGGTGTTTTCCGCCGACCTTGGTGAAGCGCAGGTGCGCAAGGCACTCGAGGAGCGGCTGGAAGCCTATGCGGGCAAGCCGGTGGGCGTTGTTGTGAGAACGGCACGGGAAATGGCCGAGGTCTTGAAGGCCAACCCGTTTCCCGATGCCAAGCCCAATTATACGGTGGCGATCTTTCTCAACGGGCAGCCGGCAGACGATACCCTCGACACCCTGCGCAACCGCGCCGAGAACGAAGAGGTGCGGCTGGGCAGGCGGGAAATCTACGTGTCCTACGGCTCGGGGATGGGACGATCCAAGCTGGTCATCCCTGCGGCCAAACAGGGCACGGCGCGCAACATGAACACCATTGCCAAACTGGCGGAGATGGGCGCAGCGCTCACGTAAAAAGGCCGCCTTGCGGCGGCCTTTTCAAAACCCTGGATTTCGAGGCAAACGCCCGAAATCAATCAGCCGGCTGCAGGTTGACTGCAGAGGCGCGGCCGTCGCGGCCCTTTTCCAGCTCGTAGGAAACGGCCTGGCCTTCGACCAGAGTGGTCATGCCCGAGCGCTCTACAGCGGAAATGTGGACGAAAGCGTCCTGGCCGCCCTGGTCAGGCTGAATGAAGCCGAAGCCCTTGGTGGTGTTGAAGAATTTTACTTTGCCAGTGATCATCGAGAGATCCTTTCGAATGGCGAATAGTTCAGGCGCGACATGCGCCGAACCCAACGTCTTGCAATAAAGGATATCCAAGTGACCGGAAAAACCGGCAGATCAGGTAGCCAAGCGCATCGAACGTATGAGAATAATCATTACAGCGCTACTGCGGTCAAAACAAGGCCGTTGACGCACCCGGCGCACGATTTGAGTCGCGCGCGCCGGGCAGTGCCTTCCGGCAACGATCAGCCGAGCACCGATTTCACCGCGGAAGCGGTCTTTTCCACAACAATGTCGGCCTCGGCTTCGCTCAGGCAAAGGGGCGGTGCAAAGCCGATGATATCGCCCTGCGGCATGGCGCGGGCGATGACACCCAGCCTTGCCATTTCGCCAACGATGCGGGGCGCGACTTTCTCTGAAGCGTCAAAGAAGGTGGCGGTGTCGCGGTCCTTGACCAGTTCGACGGCGCACAGCATGCCCTCGCCGCGCACTTCGCCCACATTGGCGTGTTCGCCCAGGGCGGCGCTCATCTGGACGTTGAGATATGCACCGGTTTTCCCCGCGTTTTCCACAAGCCCCAGCTTGTCGATGAGGTTGAGGTTGGCAATGCCGGCGGCGGCGCCGATTGGGTGGGCCGAATACGTCCAGCCGTGCCCGATGGGGCCGTTTTCGTCGGTGCCGTCCATCAAGACCTGCCACATCCTGTCGCCCACGATCGAACCCGAGAGCGGGGCATAGGCCGAGGTCAGGCCCTTGGCGATGGTGATGAGATCGGGGCGCATGCCGTAGTGATCGGACCCCATCATGGTGCCCAGACGGCCAAAGCCGGTGACCACTTCGTCGGCGATCAGCAGGATATCGTGCTTGTCGAGCACCTGCTGGATGGCCTCCCAATATCCGGCCGGGGGCGGCACGATGCCGCCGGTGCCCAGAATGGGCTCGCCGATGAAGGCGGCAATGGTATCGGCGCCTTCACGCGCGATCAGCGCTTCGAGTTCGGCGGCGCAATGGAGAACGAATTCGGCCTCGCTCATGTTGCGGCGCGGGCGGCGGTAATAGTACGGCGCCTCGGTGTGGATGACCTGGGAAAGCGGCAGGTCGAACTTGTTGTGGAAGGTGGCAAGCCCGGTCATTGACCCGGTCATCAGGCCCGAGCCGTGATAACCGCGCCAGCGCGAGATGATCTTCTTTTTTTCCGGCCGGCCCAGGATGTTGTTGTAGTACCAGACCAGCTTGATGTTGGTCTCATTGGCGTCGGAACCCCCGAGCCCGAAATAGACCTTGCTCATCCCTTCGGGTGCGCGGTCGAGCACCATCTTGGCCAGCGTGATCGAGGCTTCGGTGCCGTGGCCGACATAGGCGTGATAATAGGCGAGCTCTTTTGCCTGCTCGGCAATGGCTTCTGAAATTTCGGTGCGGCCATAGCCGACATTGACGCAATAGAGCCCGGCAAAGGCGTCGAGCAATTTGTTGCCGTCACGATCCTCGATATAGACGCCCGATGCTGTCTTGACGATGCGATTGGGGCTTTCGCCGCGCGCATGCTGGGCGAGATGGGTCGAGGGGTGGAAGAAATTTTCCCGATCCCACTGGTCGAGCTGATCGTTGGTGAGCATTTTTTTGGTCCTTATTGATCTTCTAATTTTCAGTGGATGTGCGCGATGTCGGGAGCGCACGCCCTTTGCAGCCGCTCCGCACCGGACATGCGGTGCACCTAGGCCCAGTCGCGGCAGACATATTTGACTTCGGTGAATTCCTCCATGCCCAGTCGGGCGCCTTCGCGGCCCATGCCGGACTGCTTGTAGCCGCCAAACGGGATCGGCGCGCCGGTGACCTTGGTGCGGTTGACGGCGACCATGCCGAACTGGAGCTGTCGGGAGGCCCTGTAGATGCGGCGCGGATCCATTGTGTGGAGGTAGGCGATCAGCCCGTATTCGGTGGCGTTGGCGCGGGCGATGGCTTCCTCTTCGCTGTCGAAGGGGCAAAGCGCGGCGACGGGGCCGAAGGTTTCCTCGTTCATGATCAGGGCATCGGCGGGTACGTCAGTGAGGATCGTGGGCTGGAAGAACAGTGGGCCGTTTTCGTCCACCCTGCCCCCGGTCAGACATTTGGCGCCCTTGGCCAAGGCGTCCTCGACGTGGGAGACCTGCTTGGCGACCGCCTTTTCGTTCATCAGCGGACCGATATCGGGATCGGTGGAACCGGGACCGACCGAAAGGGCGGCGGCGGCTTCGGCGAAACGTTCGGCAAAGCTTTCGTAGATGCGGCGGTCGATGAAGAACCGGTTGGCGCCCAGGCAATCCTGGCCGGAGGTGGCGAACTTGGCCTTTACGGCTTCTTCGACGGCCTGATCGAGATCGGCATCGGCAAAGACGATGAAGGGAGCGTGGCCACCCAGTTCCATGACCAGCCGTTTTACGGTGCCCGCCGACTGGCGGTAGAGCAGCTTTCCGATTTCGGTCGAGCCGGTGAAGGACAAAACGCGGACGCGGGCGTCCGCCGTCCAGGGTTCAACGATTGTCGGTGCCTTGCCGGTCACCACGTTAAAGGCTCCGGCCGGGATGCCGGCGCGGGTGGCAAGGACAGCGAGGGCCGTTGCCGAAAACGGGGTTTCCGACGAAGGGTGGACAAGACAGGTGCAGCCGGCGGCCAAGGCGGCAGCGGCCTTGCGGGTGATCATGGCCGCAGGAAAGTTCCAGGGGGTGATGAGCGCGGCAACGCCGGCCGGTTCGCGCCAGATTTCCACTTCCGCGTCGGGCAGGTGGGAGGTGACGGATTCGATATTGGGGCGCTTGGCTTCCTCGGCGAAGAACTC
>NZ_CAXAXY010000079.1:0-13147 GCF_963972885.1 uncultured Pelagibacterium sp.
TGACCAAGGCCGTCGAGGATCTGACAAAGACCGTCGACGAGCGCATCAAGGCCGTCGAGGAAAAGGCTATCGATCCCAAGCTGGTCGAACGGCTCGAAACGCTCGAAAAGAAGGCCAACCGCCCCGGCGGCGATAAGCCCGATGCCGACGAACAGGCCAAACTCGAATCCAAGGCTTTCGGCACATATCTCCGCCTGGGCAACGCTGCCCCTGTCGATGAGCTGAAGGCTCTGACCGTCGCCAATGACGAACAGGGCGGCTATCTGGCACCGGCCGAGATGAGCACCGAGTTCGTCCGCGACCTGGTCGAATACAGCCCCATCCGCTCGATCGCATCGGTTCGCTCGATCACGTCGCCCTCGGTGAAATATCCGAAGCGCACCGGCATCAGCAATGCCCAGTGGGAAGGCGAAGCTGAGGAGAGCGAGGAAAGCACCGTCACCTTCGGCCAGCTCGAAGTGCCGGCCCGCAAGCTGATGACCTATGTCGATATCAGCAACGAGCTTCTGGCCGACAGCGGTGGCACTGCCGAGGCCGAGGTTCGCCTTGCTCTTGCCGAGGACTTCGGCCAGAAAGAGGGCGTTGCCTTCCTCAATGGCGATGGCGTCAAGCAGCCCGAGGGCATCCTGACCCATCCCGGTATCGAGGAATACCTCAACGGCCACGCCACTACCCTGAGCGCCGACAAGCTGATCGGCATGATGTACGACCTGCCGGCGGCCTACCGCAATAACGGCTCCTGGCTGTTGAACGGCACCTCGCTCGGCATCGTCCGCACCCTCAAGGACACCAACGGTGCCTATATCTGGCAGCCCGGCCTCCAGGCTGGCCAGCCCTCGACCCTCCTGGGCCGCCCGGTGGTCGAAGCGGTCGATATGCCCGATATCGCCAGCGGCAACTTCCCGATCATGTACGGCGATTTCAGCGCCTATCGCATCGTCGACCGGCTGGCCATGTCGATCCTGGTCAACCCCTACATTCTCGCGACCAAGGGCGTCACCCGCATCCACGCAACCCGCCGCGTAGGCGGCAAGGTCATTCAGCCGGCTCGCTTCCGCAAGCTGAAAATGGCCACGTCATAAGGAGCCACTTATATGCGTTCTCTCGAACCCAACATCGGGGCCGTGCAGGTGGTAGCGCCTGCCGTCCTCTCCGCTGCCAACACGGCAACGGCCATCGATATCCAGGGCTTTGAAAGTGCCTGTCTGGTGGTCAACACCGGTGCCATTGCAGGTGACGGGGATTTCTCGATCAAGCTGCAGGAAAGCGACACCACCACAGCGGGCGATTTCACCGATGTCGCTGCCGAGCACCTGACCGGCTCAACACCGGCCACGCTCGAAGCCAACAGCGTCTATCGCGTCGGGTATATCGGCCTTCGCCGGTATGTCCGGACGGTCATCGCCAAGGCAGGTGGAACATCGATCGCCCTGGGCGCCGTGCTCATCAAGGGCGATGCTCACGAACGTCCGGTGGCCTGATGCCATCCCGCGCCCCCTCCATATGCCCCTACTGCCAGCAGGCTCACCACGAGCCCTGTGAAACAGCACGGCGGCTCAGGAGGGAGCGCAATGCCCGCCATGATGCCAAGCGGCCCAACTCAAGCCGTCGCGGCTATGACGGGGCTTTCGAGCGGGAGGCCAAAGCTTTCCTCGCCCGACCCGAGAACAAGACCTGTGCCTGTGGCGCCCCTGCGGTGCTGGTGAGGCACAGGATATCCATCCGCCTACGCTCGGACCTTCGCATGGACCAGTCCAACTGGATGCCCGGATGCAGGCGCTGCAATTCACTCGATGCCGTCGCGGAACGGCGCACATAGGAGCACTCAGCCATGGGCAAGATGTTCGCCACGGCAAATACCAAGATCAGCATCGGCACAGCCATCGACGATCAAGACGATGATTTCGTCGCTGCCGACTTCACCAGTCAGACATGGACCGAGATCGGTGGCACCACCAACCTGGGCCAGATCGGTGATGCGGCTGAGCTGATCACGTCGAACCAGATCGCACGCGGTCGCACCAAGAAGGCCAAGGGCACATACAACGCGGGCTCCATGGCCATCGTGTGTGACCTTGACCCTGAGGACGCTGGCCAGACAGCTCTGGTCGCAGCAGGCGGCAACCGCTCGAACTTCGCCTTTAAGATCGAGTTCGATGATGCACCAGCGGGCGGCACACCTTCGACCCGTTACTTCATTGGCCTTGTGATGGGCACGCCTGAGGTGTTCGAGGACGCCAATAGCGCCAAGAAGCTCAATGCCACGCTGGAGGTGAACTCCAACATCGTCAAGGTGGCGGCAGCAGAGGCGACTCCGTAACGCCCACCGGGGGGGGGTGGTCTGAGACTTTCGGCCACCTCATGGGACCGGCGCGGGGAGCCAAACGCGAAAAAATTCTGAATTGGCCAAGTTTTGAACAGCGGCAGGAAATTGTTCGATGGCACTGACCACTGACGATCTCAAGAACCAGATCAACATGGGCACCGATGGCGGTGACGCCATCGATACCGCCGTGCTGCCGAAGGTTCTGGCGGCCGCCACCAAGCACGTCGAGAACTTCATCGGATACGCCCTCGACGACACCGAGAAGCTGCCGGACGGCGCCCCTGCCGACCTTGAGCACGCCGTCCTGATGATCGCGGCCCACTGGTACGAGGAGCGCGAGACCGTGCTTGTCGGTGTGAGCGGGCAGGAAATCCCATTCGGTGCGTCTCAGATCCTCGGCGAATATCGGGAATATTCCTATGGCGGATGATGGCGGCATCGGTCGGCTGCAGAAGCGCTTCGCCGCATTGCCCCGTGCGGTGCGTGAGGGCGTGCATCCCGCGCTGCTCAAGTCGGGCAACGAGATGGCGAGCACCATGCGCCAGGTGGCGCCCGATGATCCGGCCACCGGAGCCCCTGATCTGAAATCCTCGATCGAGGTGACGGGACCGGGCGAGCAGACCCCGGCTTACTCCCAGCCCGGCGGATCGCTGACGGTGCCCGAGTATGCCGTGGCGGTGACGGTGGGCAACGCAGATGTCCGGTATCCCCACCTGGTCGAGTACGGCACCACCAAGGCGCCGGCTCAACCGTTCTTCTGGACCACCGTCCGGCTCCTCCAGAAGCGATCTGCCAACCGCATCAAGCGCGCCATCGGCAAGGCGGTGCGAAACAACTGGGGCAAGTCATGAGCGCAGCCCTGGCAATGCAGAAGGCCCTTCGTGATCGCCTCATCGGCACGGTGGCGGTGACCGATCTTGTCCCGGCCACGTCGATCCTCGATCGCAACGCCCGCCCCACCCCCGATCCCTCGATCATCATAGGCGAAGGGCAGGAGCTTCCCGGCGATGATATCGCCCGCAAGAACCTCGACCTGATCTTTGATCTGCACGTCTGGAAAAAAGAGGCCGGTCTGACCGGGGTAAAGGCCATTGCAGGTGCTATGCGCGCCGCCATCCATTCCAGCCGCCCACCCATGCCCGCTGGCTACCATTGCGGCGATTGTTTCGTGATGGGCGCCCGGTATTTGCGCGACCCTGATGGCGAGACCAGCCATGCGGTTGTGACCGTCTCTGCAATGGTCGGGGAGGTCTGACATGCGCGCCGGCAAGATGGATCGCAGCATCACCATCCAGCACTACACCACCGTCATCGACGACTATGGCGTGCCCAGCGAGACCTGGGCAGACGTCGCCACCGTCCGCGCCCAGATGATCGAGAGCACGGTCGAGGAGTATCAGCGGGCATATGGGGAGGGCGGCAACACCGCCGTGATCTTCCGCATCCGCCACCGCGACGACATCGCCATAGATCAGCGCGTGCTCTATGAGGGCAAGGCGCTCAATATCCGCGACATCAAAGAGCTTGGCCGCCGCAAGGGCCATGAGCTGCGGTGCGAGGAGGTGCGATCGTGAAGGGCGCCAAGGCTCATCTCAAGGCCATAGACGGCGGGCTTAAGGGCGTTCCGAAGGTGCCCGACACCATTCCCGATAATATGGTCGATGAGTGGAAGGCCGTGGTTGCCGAGATGGTCGAGCGCAAGATCCTCACCACCACCGGCCTCGGCATCGTCGAAACCTACATCCTTGCACGTTGGACGGTGCGGGAATGCCAGAAGGCATTGGCCGAACACGGCCCCTTGACCAAGACCGCGCATGGGATGCTCAAGCCCAACCCCGCCGCATCCATCCTGAACAAGTCCACAGAGGCCGTTGCCCGACTCGGCGCCGAGCTGGGGCTCACCCCGGCGGCGCGGTCCAAGCAAGGTTTCCAGCCCAAGGGAGGGAAGGCAAGCAATGGCGCGCCAGCAGACCTCCAAATTTAAAGCGACCCGTCCGGAGTGGGTGTTCGACGACAGCGAGATTGACGATCCGTTCGGCCATGGTGAAAGGGCGGTGGAGTTCCTTCGCTGCCTCAAGCACCCCAAGAGCGACAGCGGCGATTTCGAACTCCCCCGGTTCTGGGAGCGCATTGTGCGCCGCATCTATGGGCCATGCTTCCCCGATGGTCGACGGCAGGTCCGGACTGTCTTCGCCCTTCTCCCCCGCGGTGCCCGTAAGACCACCATGGGGGCGGGCCTCGCATTGCTTCACACGGTTGGATATCAGCGTGTCCCGCGCGGTCAGGCAATGGTCGCGGCGTCTGCCGAGGAGGATGCCGTGATCGCCTATGAGGAGGCGGTGGGCATCATCGGTGCGACGGACTGGCTCGACGGCAAGATGAAGCTCAACGAGAGCACATTCATCCTTGAGCATTCGCTGTCTGGAGCCAAATTTCGCGCCCTGGCATCAGGTGGCAAGGGCAAGCTGGGCAAGACCCCGCAATTCGTCCTGGCCGACGAGCTGATAGCATGGGAAGGTGAAAAGAGCCGCAAGACCTGGTCAGCGCTCCGCACCGGTCTCAATAAGGCTCCCGGCTCCCTTCTGGTCATCATCACCCAGGCGGGACGCGGCCAAGAGAACCTTGCGTTCGATCTGCTCAAGTATGCCCGCAAGGTCCAGTCCGGGGAGATCGAAGACCCCGGTTTTCTCCCCGTGCTGTTCGAAGCCGAGCCCGATGCGGACTGGGAAGACGAGGCCCTGTGGCACTTCGTCAATCCCGGCCTTGCCGATGGGTATCCCGACCTTGAAGGCCTTCGCCAGATGGCCCGCGAATCGAAAGAGCGCCCCGCCGATCGGGACGACTTCCGGCAATACCACCTCAACACATGGCTCGATTACAGTGCATCGCCCTTCGTCGAGATGCCGATCTATGACGAGGGGGCCCATCCGGTGGACCTTGAGGAAAAGGACATCACCCAAGAGCCTTGCTGGCTTGCGGTCGACCTTTCCTCCAATCGAGACCTCACGGCGGTTGTGGCGTGCTGGGGGGATCGCGAGAACGGGTATGAGGTCCACCCGTGGTTCTTCTGTCCCGAGGATAACATCGTCCACCGGTCGGATCGGGAGAAGGCCAACTATCCGCATTGGGCAGAGCAGGGGCTTATCATCCCCACTCCCGGCAATGTGGTCGATTTCCAAGCCGTCGAGGACAAGGTGCGCGCGTTGTGCGCCACGTACCGCGTGATGGAGATCGCCTTCGATCCGCACATGGCGCGCAACACGATCAACAATCTGATCGAGGACGGCTTTCCCGCTGTGGAGATGCGCCAGGGCTGGATAACCATGGCTCCAGCCATCAAGGAGCTGGAGCGCGCCATAGTGGCCCGTCGCTTCAAACACGGCGGCCACCCCATCCTGCGCTGGCATTTCGAGAACATCGCAGTAGAGCGGGACAAGGCCGACAACATGAGTTTCCACAAAGGAAAGTCTACGGACCGCATCGACGGTGCCGTGGCGACAGCAATGGCGGTGGCGCGGTGCGCGGCCGGCGACAGCAACCAGTCCTCATATGACGATTTCGATGGCGACATCGAAGAATGGGCAGTGGCATAGGAGCCAAACATGGCAGGCGAAGGTGATGCAGAACGGCTTGTGGTCCTACTGGAGGCCCGCATCCGTGACTTCGAAAAGAACATGGCCAAGGCCAGCGGCACGGCCACCAAGAGTTATGGCCGGATGCGCAAGGACAGCACAACCGCCACGGGGCGCATGGAGCGGGACATGGTTCGATCAACCGGGCGGATCAATCAAGCGCTGGCGATGACCAGTTCCAAGATTGGCGGCTTCGGCAAGGCCATGATCGGCGGGCTCGTTGGTGGTCTCGCTGCCGGTGGCATCGCAGGTCTGGTGTCGGGACTTGGCAGAGTGGCGAACGGTGTTGCCCAGGTCGGTGATGAGGCCCGCCGGGCAGGTGTGGATTTTGAAGCCTTCCAAGAGTTGAAATATGTCGCTGAGCAAAACCGCATCGGTGTCGACGCCCTGACCGATGGTCTCAAGGAACTGAACCTCCGGGCCGACGAGTTCATCGTTACCGGGGGAGGTTCCGCGGCGGAAGCATTCGAGCGCCTCGGGTTTACCGCCGAAGACCTGGCCATCAAGCTCCAGGACCCAAGCGCTCTCTTTACCGAGATCATCGGCAAGCTGGGGCAACTCGATCAAGCCGCCCAGATCCGCATAGCCGACGAGATATTCGGCGGCACTGGTGGCGAGAAGTTTGTGCAGCTCATCGAGCAGGGCGAACAGGGCATCAGGGACACGATCCGCGAGGCCCGCAATCTCGGCATCGTCATGGATGAGGACGTGCTCGACAAAGCCGAGGAGCTGGACCGCAAGTTCAATCAGGTCTCGAATACAGTCGGCACGGCCCTCAAGACAGCGATCGTTGAGGCCAGCGCCGCCCTCGGCGAGTTCATCAATGCGTTCAACAATTTCATGACCACTGCCGGAGGCGGCACCGTTGGGGCGGGCGCCAACCAGCCGCTCTCAGATCAGCTCACACCCGAGCAGCGCAACGAAATGAGATTGCGCCTGGCACTCGGAAACAAGCCCGGCGAAAACCTCTATGAAGGCTTCAACTTCGGTGACGATGGCAACATCGTTGTGGCGCCACCACCCCCGCCCACTGTGACGCCGCCCGGTGGCGGAGGCGGAGGTGGGTCGCGATCCAGCGCCGTCGACGATATCGAAACCCAGCGCAAGGCAGTCGAGGCTCTGATCGCGGGCCTTGAGTTCGAGCGTTCTTTAATCGGTCTCAGCGCAGCAGAGCAGGAAAAGCTCAACATTCTCAGGGAGGCCGGAGCGGCGGCGACCGACGAGCAGAAAGACAAAATTTCAGAGCTTGTGGACCAGATGCACGCCGAGCAAGCCCAGGTCGATCAACTTGCCGGGCTGTTCGACATGTTGGGGCAGGTAGGCATGTCGGCGGTCCAAGGGATTACAGATGCATTGCAGGACGGCAAGATCACGGCCGAGGAATTTGGGGCCATTCTGTCGAACGTCCTCGCCCAGGCAGGAAACTTCTTTCTCCAGACTGGTTTCAATCTGATCGGGGCATCTTTGGGTATACCGGGCTTCGCGATGGGCACTGCCAATACTGGTGGCTCCAGAGGCGAGGTGCGAGGTGTCGTTCACGGTCAGGAGGCTGTTGTCCCGCTGCCAAACGGCGGAAAAATCCCGGTTCAGATCAGCGGCGCCTCTACCCATCCCCAAGGTGTTGAGGTGTTTGTCACGCTGGGATGGTCCCAAGATTCAAACGGTAATATTGCGCCGATTGTTGAAAAAGTGTCCCAGCGCACAGTTGCAGCAGCGCTTCCGGTGGCGATGAATGCGACACGGAAACAGGCGGCAAAAGACGCCCCAGGAGCTGTTGCGAAATATCAGCGCGATCAGGGCGGATCTGATTTCAGGACGATGTGATGAGAGCATTTCAAGCACTAAAACGGCAACTCTGCGAATGCCTGATCGAGCAATTGGAAGGCCGTCGCATGACCGTGCCCGAGGCTGGCCAGATCATCTGGAGGATGTTCATCGACCTATGCACCTCTCGCACCTATCACGGCGCTGGACCCAATCCGATCACTCATTCCGAGATTCGCGCCTATTTGGCTCTATACCGATGGCCCCTTGAGCCGCGGCACGTCGACCTAATTTTCGCCATGGACCGGGTTTGGCTCGATCACGCCCATCGGCAACAAAGGCTCAGGCTAGCCAATCAACCCAGCGCCAATGATCCCACTCTCGACAGGGGCGCGTTCGACGCGGTGTTCGGATGAAGAACGCAGGGCGCGCCAACCACAATTATAAACACGGCTTGTTCACCGGCTATGGAGAATATCGGCATGGCGTTGCTGTGCCGGTCAAGCGCCCCGAGCCCGTTTTCCAAGCCGAGCAGCGCCAGCACATAATCGGGCGCCTTGTTGAAATCATGTCCGTTTGGACACAGAGTCCGTTCCAGTTCGAGGGGGCTGCGCGATCATCGGTACGGTCCAATCTTTGCCTCCACGGCGTTGAATGGGCACAGGCTGATGCCGAGGCGGCATCACTCGTGCAGTCGGCTCTTGGACGCATGCGAGCGGTGCGACCCACCTGGGAGCAGGGGCAGAAGGAATACACGATCCCTCGCGAGAACTGCGCCTGGTGCTATATCCCGATACCTGATGACCTCATTGTCGGCTCGCATCACAAGGGGTTCTGTTGCCCGGAGCATGCCCGGTTTGCGATCGAGCTACGGGATCTTAGGTCCGTTGGAGAAACACAGGCTGCTTATCGCGCCGCTGCTGATGTGATCTATCGAGCGAAGAACCCGGCCCGGCCGTGCGAGCACTGCGACAGGACATTTCGGCCCAAGAACCCCGACGCGAAATACTGCTCACACCGCTGCTCGACCGAGGCCACGGTGCTGCCTGACAAGCCCTGCGCCCAGTGTGGGGCCATGTTCCACCCCAGCACGATTGGCACGCAATACTGTTCTACGGCTTGCCGAGATGCATCGATGCGCATCCTGCCGATCAAAGCGTGCGAGAACCCAGCCTGCGGGAAGTCCTTTCAGACCCAGCACTACGCGCACCAGAAATATTGCAGCAGCAAGTGCCATCACGAGCACCGAGAAGCCATGGCGCCCGAGTTCGAAAACGAATGCTCTATGTGCGGGACGCACTTCATTTCGCGGCATCATCCGGCCACGCTTTGCAGCCAGACCTGCAAGACGCGGAAAAGCCAAGCCGGTCGAGGAGTGTTCCCTAAGTCGCTACGGCCCTGGGTGCTTGACTACATCCTCACCGCGACGATCAGATCGTCGAACCCCGAAGCGCTCACCCCCTCAACCCTAGATAAGCTGCTAGAGGCAGCGTAGGAGATGGAAATGGACAAGGCATTCGACTATATCGCGATGCCCAAAGGGCAGACGCCAGGTGGCCCGGTGCAGGCATCGGATGGCCGCTGGTATCTCGTGCTCGACGCCATGCTCGATCTAGACCAAGCCCTTGATTGTATCGTGGCGCTTCGCCAAGGGAGGCCAGTCACGAGCACCGAAACTGTGGCCGCTCTATCCCGCCTTGGGGATAATCTCGCCAAGAAGGCTTAGAAGGTCCGGGGCCTTGGCCATCGCCGCGTCTAGGCCATCCATCGTCAGCTTTCCCAGCGCCTCGGCAGGCAGTGATTTTATTCGGTCGATGAGCTTTGCCTTCACGGTCGGGTCACCGGGCGCTTGATCGATCCGATTGATGAGCAAGTCTCTGATTGTGTCGTCGTGGAGCTTCACCGTCACCACGTTCAGAATTGCGGATAAACCGCCATCATCTGCCAGAAAATCCATGCCCCGTGCCGTGACCTTCGCGCTGTGCATTTGAATTTCCCTGCTCATAAACTCGGTAAACTTGAAATCTACGAGGCCGTGCTCATGGAGGTACTGGAGGTTCACCAGCAGACGATTGTCCGTCTGATCTCCAAAGCTGCGCTTTATATCGGCGGATTGGGGATATAGCCCCGCGAGTTCATTTAGAAGATATCTTTGAAAGTCTCTGTCTAACAACTCGCCCATATTCGCCCTCCAGTTTGACCATCCCATCAAACCAGAGCACCCCGGATGAGTCACCGGGAACAAAAGGGGGAGGGAACGTGTGCCATGTGCCATTTCATGTGCCATGGATTCGCCGGGGTGCAAAGGAAAAGCCCGGAAACCGGGGGGATTGCACGGCACACGGATGGCACAAGAAATGAAACAGGTAAGGGCGTCCCTACTGAATTAGTTCGTTGATTTCATTGAGAAAATTGTTTGGCTGGGGAACCTGGATTCGAACCAGGACTAACGGAGTCAGAGTCCGTGGGTCTACCGTTAACCTATTCCCCAGCAGAGGCGGGCTTGCCCGCGCGGTTCGCTTCGGCAGGCCGCCGAAGGAAGTGGCGCTTGTTTAGCGGCACATGGTGGCGATTTCAAGCCCGCAATTTCACTTCTTTGTCACGCAGCGACTGGATGCGCCAGGGGCGGCTATCGGCGCTAATGGGTGACCGGGGCACGCCAGGCGATGGCGCGGCTGGGGCTGTAGCAGCCAAGCGCAACCGTGTTGGAGTAGTTGCCGGAAACGATCTGCACCTGGCCGTTGCCGCAATCGCCCACCACCACGCCCACATGGTTGGACATCACCATGATCGCGCCGATTGCGCCGGGATCTGCCTGCTCGCCGTAATGGGCGAAGTCGCGTGCCTTGTTCGAGCCGGTAGGAAGCAGCCCGGCGCGAGCCAGAACGGTATCGAGATAGCAGGCGCACCAGCGGCCCGGGCAACCCGAGGGGCGCACGCTCCCCAATTCGCTGAGCATGACATTTATGACTGTCTGGGGGTCGCGGGCGCTGGCCGGAACGGCAATGGCCGACGCGGCGCACAGAGCAAGCAGAAGTGGCAAAACAATACGCATCACTTTAGTTTTGTCCTTGGTTGGACCCGGCACGTAAAGCCAATGCACTGACGCGGCCGGTCTGTGTTGTGGTCAAGTCATCGGCACAACATCCGCGCGACAGGCAGACGAACCGATGCGGGATTATTTCGCCATGCTGGCGGGCTCATTACATCGCGACGCTGCGCGCGGCCACGCTCACTTGGGGCGCTCTCCCGTGATGCGGGCATAAACTGGAGTTTTATGGCGATATCTGGGCACATCGGCACGAACGAGGTGGAATGCGGCAATCGTTGCGTTGACGGCCATGATGGACTACCGTTGATCCGAAACTGAAATGATCTGCCTCGGGCGCCTTTCCTTCGAGCCATTGTGGGCCAATTGCCTGCCTTGTGCTCCAACCGGCGACCGGGCGGTACGGAGAACCGAGTTGACCGATTCAAGTCGGTCCACCGCCGTGTCGGCGGCTCCTGCGTCTCTGCGCGAGCGCGCCAATGAGCCTGTCCGGCACGAACGCGAAGACGCCAAGGCGCAACCGGGCGCCAAGCGGGCAACGCGGTGGACGTCCCAACCCAAATCCGCAGGGCAACGCAAAAAGCGCGCGCCCACTTATGCGGCGCTGGATCTGGGAACCAACAATTGTCGCCTCTTGATCGCCCGCCCGACGGAAAACGGATTCCGCGTCCTTGACGGGTTTTCGCGCATTGTGCGGCTGGGCGAGGGGCTGAGCCAGACAGGGCGGCTCTCGGAAGCCGCCATGGACCGAACGATTGAAGCGCTCAGGATCTGCAAGAGCAAGCTTGCCCAGCATGATGGTGTGAGGGCGCGTATAATTGCCACCGAAGCGTGCCGTTCGGCCACAAATTCGGCGGCATTCCTCGCCCGCGTCAAGCGCGAACTCGGGATGACCTTCGAAGTGGTCGATCGCAAAACCGAGGCCGAACTGGCCGTAACCGGCTGCGCCGATCTGATTGAAACCGATGCGCCCGGCGCCATCCTGTTCGATATTGGCGGCGGGTCGTCCGAACTTGCCTGGCTCGATTTCCGCGGCGGGCGTCCGCGCAATCAGGGCAAGACGGCGGCGTCCATTCGCTCATGGCAGTCCTTGCCCGTGGGCGTTGTTTCGATTGCCGAAAAATTCGGTGGTGTCGATGTGACGCCGGAAATCTTCGAGGCCATGGTCAATCACGTCACCGACCAGCTTCGCCATTTTCGCGGCCGCGAAAAACTGCGCGGCATGCTGGCCAGCCATCCGGTGCATTTTCTGGGCACGTCGGGCACGGTCACCACGCTCGCCGGGCTTTATCTCGGCCTTGAACGCTACGAACGCTCCAAGGTCGACGGGCTCTGGATGCATGCCGACGATGTTGATGCCACGATGCGTGTGTTGCTGGCCATGAGCTACGACAAGCGCACATCCAATCCCTGCATCGGCAAGGAACGCGCCGATCTGGTCATTCCCGGCTGCGCCATTTTTGAGGCAATCCGGCGCGAATGGCCGTGCCAGCGCATACGGGTTGCCGATCGCGGGTTGCGCGAGGGCATCCTGATTTCAATGATGTCGGAGGATCGCGTCTGGATGCGCGGCCGGCCCGGACGCAGGCGCAGGGGAGCCAGCAATGCCAAATAAGCCGACCGGCAAGGGCGCAGGCCGTCGCGGTGACCGCGATCTCAAGACCCGCGTCAAGACAGCCAAGAAGCGCACCACCTCATCCACACGGTGGCTGCAACGCCAGCTCAACGACCCATACGTGGCCAAGGCCCGCGCAGAGGGCTGGCGGGCGCGTTCGGCCTACAAGCTGCTCGAACTCGACGAAAAATACGAGTTGCTGAAACCCGGCATGCGGGTGGTCGATCTGGGGGCGGCGCCCGGCGGCTGGTGTCAGGTGGCGGTCAAGGCGGTCAAATCGGATCCCGAAAACCCCAGCGTGGTCGGCATCGACTATCTCGAAATGGACCCCGTGACAGGCGCCGCGCTGCTGCAAAAGGATTTTACCGACGAGGACGCGCCCCAGGCCCTGTTCGACCTTCTGGGCGGGCACAAGGCCGATATCGTCCTTTCGGACATGGCGGCACCGACAACGGGCCACAAGCCGACCGACCATCTGCGGATCATTGCACTCGTCGAAATAGCCGCCGACTACGCGCTCGATGTATTGGCGCCGGGCGGCACATTTGTCGCCAAGGTGTTCCAGGGCGGCACCGAGCACGAGCTTCTGGCCATGCTAAAGCGCAATTTTGCCACCACGTTCCACGCCAAGCCCCCCGCGAGCCGGTCGGAATCGGCGGAAACCTATCTGATTGCCCGGGGCTTCAAGGGGCAGCGGCAGGACTGAGGCTTAGAGCGTGTCCAGCAAAAGCATGTCCTCGACGCGATCGGGGATGGAAACG
>NZ_CAXAXY010000080.1:0-13072 GCF_963972885.1 uncultured Pelagibacterium sp.
TCGATCAGGCAGAGGCTGGAGCAAAGGCGGGATCTCTTGTCACCTTCGGGATTGCCCCCACCGAGCCGGCCACCGGGTTTGGCTATATCGAAGCGGGTGAGGACACCAAGAGCGGTGCCAGGGCCGTTGTGCGCTTTGTTGAAAAGCCCGATGCCGAACGGGCGCAGGAAATGATCGAGGCGGGGAGCTATTTCTGGAATTCTGGCATGTTTGTCTTTGCCGCCGATGTGTTCATCGCCGAATGTGAAGCGCTCACCCCCGAGCTTGCCAGTGCTGTGGGCAGTGCCGTTGATCGGGCAACACAGGATCTCGACTTTCTCCGGCTCGATGGGGAAAGCTTTGCCAAAGCCCCCAACATCTCTGTCGATTATGCGATCTTTGAGAAAACCAAAAGGGCGGCCGTTGTTCCCGCAGCGATCTCCTGGTCCGATCTGGGCTCCTGGGATGCGGTCTGGAAAAGCCGGGCCCGTGACGCAAACGACAATCTCGAAATCGGTCCGGTGACCCTCAACGCCATATCGGGCTCGCTGGTCATTTCCGAAAAGCACCATGTGGTGGTCGACGGGCTCGATGACGTAGCGGTGCTGGCCAGCGAGGACGCCATCTATGTGGGACGGTTGTCCTCGGCCCAATCTGTTGGCGATATGGTCAAGCGCCTCAAAGCCGATCCGGCCACCGCCAACCTTACCGAAACCCATCAGACGAGCTATCGCCCCTGGGGCGGGTATTCCTCGGTGCTCAATGGCGAGCGCTTCCAGGTCAAGCGCCTGTTCGTCAAACCGGGCAAGCGGCTAAGCCTGCAAAAGCACTTCCATCGCTCAGAGCACTGGGTGGTGGTCCGGGGCACGGCCGAAGTGCAGGTGGGTGAGGAGACCAAGACCCTGCGTGAGAACGAGAGCGTCTATATCCCGCAAGGCGCCATCCATCGCCTCTCTAACCCGGGCAAGATCGAACTCGAACTCATCGAAGTGCAAACCGGCTCCTATCTGGGGGAAGACGATATCATCAGGATCGAGGATGAGTTCGGACGGGGGTGAGCGGGGCGAAACGATCCCGAACACGCGGCCCGATTTTGAAAGGTTTCGGGGAACGGTTCGATACAGGCATCGGGGATGCAAGCTGGCGTTGAGACAAGTTTAACCATAACCAGCCATCCTGTTTTGGTGATCGCCCAACCTTTGAGACGCAATGTTCCGCCCTTTCCTTGCATTCCAGACCCGTGCACCCGACCGTGACAGGCAAACCGACCTGGGACGGCGCCAGGCGGTCCTTGGCGTGCTTGGCCGCCAAACCACGGAGATCGAGCGTGAAATCGCCGGTTTGCAGCGGCGCATGGATGAAGCCTATCAACGGGCCGCGACAGTTCTGGCCAATAGTGATGAGTATGGCGAGCGCTCCAAAGCAGACGAAGAGGAAATCTCGCGCTTTGAAGCTTCGGCTGAAGCGGCAAGGCGACGCATTGTCGAGCTCGAGGCCCAACTTGAGCTTTTCTCGGGGCTGCAGGCCGCATTAAAGCCAGACGCGTAATACAGGTCTCGCCCCGTCAATCGCTGAAAATACATGATCGATCCCTGCGGCACGCCGGTCGGCCTGGTGCGTCAAACGCGGCAACCTCTAAACTTTTGATTTACGATAGCAGCATCCAGGGGGCGCGAGCACGGGGATTGGGGGCTATCATCGTGCATGGTGTCACGATTGCGATATTGCGCCGGCATAGATACCCCAAAGTGATCGGGCTGGCCCATCAGCGATCAAAGATTTCAGATTTCGTCCCGGAGCGCTGATCATGGCAGGCCAGAGCAAGCCAGAACCCGGTATCGGCTCCAACCCGATGTTGGTCCCATGAAAGACAACGACAGGCTTGATGTGCTGGCCGAAGCCGGGCGCCAACTCGACGCCATCACCTTGTTGCTCAAGGCCAACCAGTACCACGATCATCAGCTCGATCAATTGCTCGCTATTGCTGCGTTCAGACTTGCCGAGCTCGCCAAAGCGAGCCACCACTCATCAAATGTGGTGCCTTTAAAGCGCGAATAGTGCTTTCCCATCACGCGCTATGGACGCGCTCAGGGCTGGGCTGGCGAGCAGGGAACAGCAGAACGGCATGTGCGCCAAGAGGCCTTTGCGCACCTTTGATTGTTGATTTCCGCTCTTGATCTGGACCACTATGGGAGTGAACCACTGGACTGGACCGGTGAAGCGTCGCAAACCATTCCGCCTGTCGGGCAAGTCGGGTTTTTGATTCCTCTGGTCTGCGCCAACCACGGGCGGGGTGGCGACTGCGGGTGCTGGAGAGGTCGTTGATGACCCTCATGGGGGGCAACGGCACTTGCCTGGGCTTGTTTATGATTGCGTCTACCGTGGTCAAACCGGGACAGCCAAAGCTCGATGAGATCAGCAGAAACTCCATAGGTGTGCTGCGCATCGCGGCGCCGATGCCATCGCGGATGTCTTGGCATTACGGCTGCCTGAACGGCATCGAGTGAGGGCAGTGGCCACCTCCTGGTGATCTGAACCTTCTTCATCACGGGGATAACAGACATTCGGGAGTTGACCTTCACCCCCGGAGCTGGTGTCGAGCCACTTCGACCGCACCGTTGCAACAAGCGTTTCGTTCACCTCTGGCCGAAGTCGGCGTCAAAATTCTGAGCTTCTAGCCCTGCCCTTGAGCGCGGCTGTTTCAGATCCATTGTGGTGAATCCCATGGACTTGACTGGAAGAGGGCGCCGCCTTGCCCGACTATTCTTAGGGCAGAGATACATGGTCGTCGTCCTCACAAACGGGGCCGCGGCCACCCGCCACCAGCAAGAAAACACCAAAAGTCAAAAGTGACCCAAAGACCGTACCGGCGATGAATATCAAGATTCCCACGCTAGCCTCCCAAAAGCCTATGGCAACTCCGGGCTATCGTGAAATTCCGGCTATCGTGTTGACCATTATCAACACGCAAATGAGCGAGCCGAAGCGATCGCAGTTGCGTCATAGGCCAAACAGGCGGCAGTGGTGGACCTATGTTAGACCCTCGAACGCCGCCAGCCGGCTGCTGGGGCCTCGGCTTCGCTGCAGAACCAGGACTTCGCCGTCTCTCGGTGCAATAAAAGTCCCGCTGTAATAGCGCTGGCCAGGCAGATGATAAATGCGTTCGCCAGAGGTGCTGATATTGCCCTTGATGACGCACTGGCCCGTGACCTGAGCCTGCAGGCGCTCGATGAACCCGTCCTTCTCGCTGAACCCATAGACGCCGGACAGTCCCGCTATCGCGACCATGGCCTCCTCGTTGCGGGCATTGCGCCAGTTCCACTGCTGTCGCCCCGGTGCTAATAGGGGCAATGCCAGCGCCTGGCGCGCCGCTGAAGCGTCTCCAATGTATGAATTATGCGCCAGTAACTCGGCTTTGTGTGCTTGCTCGTCGAAAACGGTCGGGCACTAAACGGTCCCGGCGGTTGGTTCGAGGCGATCACTACGGGCCCGGGCAAAGACTTTAATGAATAAATCGGTTCGCCTGTGCGGCGTGAATTAGCGACCGAACAGGATGCGGCACCCCGTGAAAAGCCGTTGAATTGCAAGAGGGTAGGCCCCAAATCAAAGCGCTGTTAGAATGGTCGAGGATCATCTCTGCGGAATTTTATAGGGCGTAGAAAGGCAGGAGCGGACCAACGTCCAGCGGAGGAGGACCGTCGCACGAGGTATCCCGATCTGCCTGAACAATAATGGCAGGGATTGGGAATTACGTTCCACACTTGGATTGATGCAGCGGGACTATCTCACCAGCATACACGGCCTCCCCAGCAGACGACTGTGTCGTTTGAGCGTTCGGCAATTGGGCTGCCAAATCGGAGTCAAGCTCGCAGAGCCTTTCCACCAAATGCAACATTAGCGCCGCCGACCTCCGGTCATGCCATATATCGGAACTCAAAATAGCTTGGGCTTGCTCGATCTTGTCGCAAGCTAGGCGGTAGGCGCTCGGCATATTTGGTCCTCTTTGTCAGACAATCTTATAACCGTTGTCGAGCCACTCAGATCACCAGGTTGCGCTGTGTTGGTTAGAGCGCGCTTGAATAAAAAGCCGCAATGCAATTTAAATTCAACCCAGTCATCACCTTGGGCTTTGATGCGACGTAGATACGCGCCATTGGGGAGAGCTGCGGAACGGGAAAAAGCGTGGGCCAATCACAAGGCGATTCTTGGGCCGCCGACTGAGGGACGGAGGTGGCAGGGTGAACATGGGGGCTCGCTGACGCCACCTCCGATCGGCGTCTACACCGACATTCAAGAGTAAGGCAGAAATCTTGTCACAATTTTGGCCCCGGTTTTGCTCGGAATTGATCGAGTGGCGGTGAACGCCAGTGACATACTCTTTTCAAAACCCCAGAGGGATCTAGAAAAAGCCGGGGTTGAAACGCCTAACGGGCCGATTTCCGGTCCGATGCCGATCCATTTTTTATCAGGATGGATCGTCGGTGCGGCCGTCTGGGCGGTGCCTTGGGTCTTTTGCTTCGCGCTCGCGGTTGGCGCGCGCCAGATTGGCGGCAATTTCACGAGGATCCCGCGGATCAACCAGCCTGTCAAAGCGCCGGCGCACCTCCTCGGCCGAGAGGGCCGGCGGGCCGGTATCTGCCTTGGGCCCAGGTTGAGGCATATCGTTTACATCGAAAATCGGGCCGCCCGGGGAGGCTTGCCTGTTTTCGGCGCCGCGTTGGGTTTCTTTAGAGGGGGCGTTGTTTTCCCCAACAGGCGGTAGCGCCTCCGTGTCGGCCGAGAGGGCGGCGCGCGCCACCGCGTTGCGCTTGTGACCGACCGAAGCGCGGGCATAATGGGTGTGCGCGGTCCGAATCGAGAGGTGGCCGCACAGTCTTGCAATTTCATCGGGGGACAGTCCCGCCGCGGACCAGGCGGCGATTGCGACGTGACGGAACGAATATGGTGAGAGCTCGCGAATCTTGATGCGGATACACGCGCGCCGCATCTGTTCGGCAATCGTCTTTTCCCACGCCGCGAACTCGGACTTGCTCAGATCGTGATCGATCAGATCGAGCATGAGCCTGGTGCCCTTTACGACATCGGGATCAAGCGGGGCGATATTGATTGAGCGTTCTGGCGCGTGTCCCGGCCTTTTCTTGGCATTTGGTACGGTCAGGATGGTGCCCACGAGCCGGGCACCGCGCAATTCGACGGGTCGAAATCCGAGGTGTCCCGCGATCAGAGTAAAAAGCCCGCAGAGGATCGAATTGGGGTTCTTGTACTTTAGACCGTGACGCTTGAGCTCGATGAATAGCGCATCGGTCTCGGCTTTTGTCGCATCGACAACTTTTTTCGCCGAAGTCCGCTTTTCCCTGATCTGCGCGATGCGTGTCGTGAGAGCGGCATCAACGGCTTCAAAGGCTCTGGGAAAGTCGGCGATCCGGCCCTGCGTGCTCAGGTGGTCAAGAAGCGTATGGCGTAGATCGGCACGATAGCGCCGCGCCGAGGTCTTCTTTATAGGTCCCAGTCCCTTCTGCCAGGCGGCGAGGGCTGCTTCGGGAGCCAGACCGGGATATTGCGCCAGGGCAATTTTGAGCCAGCGGCGCCCGACGGCGAGATGACGTGCCAGGGTTTCGGCTTGGGCTGGCCCGGAGGCGGGAGGTGGACGACGGGGCATAGTGTTCTCAATGCTGTTGTGGAAGCGACCATATCATGCCCATTTGCATTACTCCACGGATGATTTTCCTATATTCTGTTAATCTCTCGTGTTCGGCCCGCTGCAATTCGCTGCAAAATGCTGCGAAATGCTGCAATTGGCCAGTTTCAGCCCAAGCTGCTTGAACCGAAGCTGGAGAGCCGCTGGTCGCCGCTACCGTCCTTGGGACGGCGTCCAAGTCGGGCTCAATGAGAAAGATCGCGCAGGAGCGATAACGGACTGGTCAGAACGATAAGCCCCAGGCCCGGCGCTGCACGGTGCCAGATCGGCCTCGTCTCCGAGCCGGTGCCTGCGCGCGGGGCACCCTTGAGCCCCGCAAAAGCGGGATGGGCGCCCTCGTGCGATGTTGTCCCGTCGGGAAGGGCGTCGAGAAAACGCCGTCGCGCGGCTGGTCCGGGGAAAACGACAAGGACGATTGCGCAAAGAGACGATGCGCTCACCGCCCGGTGCCAGATTTCCCTCGACCGGGTGCCGTAGGTTTCAAAGCGATCAAATCGGGGGAGCGTGATGGCCCCGGCATATCGGTCTCCTGCCAGACCCTCGGGCCGCAATACCCCTTCTGGCAGGATCAGATAATCGAGCCCGGCAAAGCGATGGGGTCCGGCCTGGACCGCAACGAGACCGGATTTGTTGCCTTTGAGCGCCTGGGACGCCGATCCCAGAGCACGGTCCAATTGCCGCCCGACCGCAATATTTCCAACCAGCGCGTCATCGAACCGGGCCCCGACCCTGGACCGCGTGGGGGACGCATCGCGCTGGCGATGCTCTCGCTCGGTATCGAGCAGTCGCGATTGGCTCACATCGGGATTGCTGACGAGGAAATGATAGGCCGCTTGCGGATCGCGCCCATACCAGCGGCCAAATACAGAAACCGCGGCAGCGGAATGGTTCTTGAGGATCGCCCTGAGTTCGGGTTCGTCAACACTATCAAGGGCATCGAGCGCAACGAGATAATTGCGCAGTGTCTGGCCGTTGATCCCCATCTCACGGGCAATTTCCGCGATGCGGGCCAATCTGCCCCTTTTTTGAGGCCGGCTCTGGAATAGTGCCAGGCCGGCGCCGGGCGGGCCCGGAATACGATGGTCATCCCGTTGGGTGCCCAATCGCCTTTTTGCTGTTCGTGCGGCCTTTAGCCATCGCTTTTCTTCCATTTCGATTTCCTTGCCCCCAAATCAGGCTCTTGACAAGCTCAATGCTGCATCTGACGATAAAATACAATTGTATTTCGATTCGCAGGTCAGCAGCACATGGACGCCCATCGCCAGCTTATGGAAAAGCTCTATCTTGCCGGCCGGCAGGGCGGCTCTTCGCTCAGCCTGACCCAGCTGATGCGCATGGTCTATCCCGAGGTTGCCCATCTGCGCGCGTTGCACGCGCCATGGGCATGGATTGCTGCCCGGTTCGCGCGGCTGATCGAATGCGGGCTCGAAGAGCCCATGCCCACGTCGGACCTGGTTGATCAAGACCACAAGCCGGTTCCCACCAGCTCGGTGCGCGCAGCATTTGCCCGCGTGGGGCGCGAAGCGGCGCTCCGACCGATCCCGGCACCGGCGGCACGCGACGGGCCAGAGCGGAATGCGGAAATTTCGCCCGTCCAGGCCGCGCCTGCTCCCAATGGGCACCATCGCAGCCAAGTCCGGCGCACCGATGCATCCGACAATTTCTTTTCCAATCTTGAAAAGCTGAGAAGCCAGTCATCATGAAAAAACAGATCGTTACGACCTTCAGCCCGCCCCAAGACATGCTCGATGTCGGGCTCTTCTTGTTCCTCCAGCACAAAAAATCGGGCAAGACCACGCTCGCCGACCTGGTCTGCAGCATTCTTGCGCATTATGGCTACGAACTGGCAGCCGTGCGCAACGATGTCCACGATCGTCTTGATCGCTATGTGCAATCGGAACGGATCGAACTTGCGACCACCTTTGACATGCTTGAGGGGCACATCTCGCTCGATCTCGACCGGCACGAAGTGCTGGTCAGCCTGATCGAAGAGATGATGAGCCGGCAGCGCACCGCCATAATCTATGACAGCTCGGCGGCGGCCGGAGAGCATTTGCCGACAGTTCTTTTGCGCGATCTCTATGTCCAGCAGCTTGCAGAGCATGGTCGGTCGGCGATGTGCTTTGTTCCGCTTCGTCCGACCGATGATATCGCGGCCGGTGCGCTTGGCGCCATGAAGGCAGCCGAGATCGCCCTTGAGGGCCAGCTGATCGTGCCCGTCATCATTGGGCTGGACGTCGATATCGCACAGCTGCCACCCGAGCACGATTTTTTCAAGTGCATCGCCAGGGCCCAGCACGGCGTCATACGGTTGCCTTATGTCCAGCCGGCCATTGCCATGAGTATCGACCGGCTCACGCTTCCGCTTCACGCTCTGTCAAATCCCGAATCGCTTCCGACCCGCCGGCAGGTGCGCTCAGATATCGGGTGTACGACCGGACAGGCAGGTCTTGTCGTTGCCGCCATTGCCGAAATGGTAAGCGTTCTTAGAACACAACTGGCCAAAGTCGGTATCGGACCTCTCGACAGCAAAGACTAGCTGTGGATCAGTTTCGCAAGCACTCCGAACACATGATTGCCCCGTTTCTGGATCGCCTGAAAGCAGGCGATCCAACTGTGGTTGGACACATCCATCGCCATTTCGACTATCTTCATCCCGACATCCAGCGTCAGGTCTTTTTGGCCATATACAAGCGCATGCTCACGAGCACGGATCAGGCGCTTTGCGACCGGCTCCGCGATCGGGGGGTCAACGACCTTGAGACCGATTTCCCCAGACTGGCAGTTGCCATCCGGCAATTTTCCAATCGGTCCAGGATATCGAGTGCCAAAGAGATAAGACGCGAAAAGCCCTTCGACATCCATGCCCACTCCTTGCACGGGCGCCACCTTCGTCTTGTCCTGTTGTCCTTGCCCATGACCTCTGTTTTCGGCGCCAGACTGAGGGTTCTGGCCAGCCAGATACAAAAGCACTTCATGCATCTGGGCGCATGGCTCAGGGCAGCCAGAACCCCACCGGCACCCACACAGTGGGCTGGTTCCAAGCGCAACAGGGGCACGGGGGCGCAACGGTCTGGAAAAACAAAAAGGCCATAGTCTTTTTGGTCGGCCCGGCGATCGGTCTATCCATTTTTGTCTTTGCCAGATCCCGCTCCGGGCCAAAAGGCACTGTTAACCCTATTGGCACAGGGCAAGGAAAATGCCCCGGGCGCTTCTTGCAGCACGTCGTGTGGAGAACCATTTTGCCTGGTGCGGTGCAAGAAGGTTTGCATCGCCGGCCGGATCCGACCTTGGCAGAAACAAGGGCGGCCCCCGAAGGTGCGTCAACACGCTTCGAGGACCTGGCCGCAATCCTGACCAGAGGACCACGGCTATGGACAGCCTTAACAAACCCTGCTTGCGGCAGGAATCCCTTTTCATGCCAAACGCGCGCAAAAGCTTTGACGCGCCCCGTCCGGCCCTGGTCGGGCAACCGAAGGGCCCTCTGGCCCCAATAGGGATCCTTGCCTGCGCCTCTGCCCAGCCGATGGCGCTGCCCTTGCAACCGGAAAATCACGGCAAGAGGGCCAAAGCCTTTGAGGCGCCGATCGGCGCCCTGGCCATTCTTTCGTCTCGGGCCGGCTAACCCACCGGCAAACGACCAACACCACCCCTAAACGCTGCCAATCGGCGACCTTTCGGTCGCGGAGATGGTCAAGCCATGCCCGAGGTCAGCCGTGATCTTTACCAATCATCACCTTCTATATCGTCTGGTCGGCCGGGACGGCCAGTTTCTCGAAGCAGATCAGACCCGCGTCTGGTGGTCGCGACGGGCCATTGCCGCGTTCACGCCATCAAAAATCGTCAGAGCCAGCGATACCGACATCGTACGCCGGAACCTGCAATTTACGGCAGATATGGCGCCCTATGAAGTCCCCGATTGGGAGCGCCTCTACGCGCACCGGCTAAAGGCCAGCCGCGCCGCGGTCGAAATGGCCCTGGAGCGCGGCCTCCCGGTCTATAACGCGGTGTTCGATCACGACAGCGCGGCCTGCGACGACGTCATCGACTGGCTCAACATGTTATCGAGCGAGAACCATCGGTTCTTAACCAAGCTCTCGCGCATCAGCTGGGGCCAGGCCGTTCTTCACGCCCGCAAATGGCAGCGCTCGCGCGAGCGCGAACGCCTGGCAATGGGTCGGATCGCTCAAACGGAAGGGACCACCAAAATTCTCGACTGCGGCAAATACAGCTGGTGGCGGCTCGAGACGGTCGCAGCGATCAGGAGCGAGGGGGTGGCAATGGAAAACTGTCTCGTCGAAGGCCATCATGACGGGCTTGCCAAACGGGGCGCCGACGGCCGCCAGGGCCTTTTTTCGCTCCGCGACGACAAGGGCCGCTCGGTGCTAACGGCACTGATCGCATCGGGTTTGCTCCTTGACGTCCTCGAGCGGCGCAATCGCCCGCCTCGCGATCATTCTCAGGACCATATCGAGGCATTGACCGATCATGTCTTTTGACCGTCTCTCCCTGATATCGCCGCGATCTGTGCGAGGGACCTCGAGATTGCGGACCATCAATTAGGTATGGCCATGAGCATGACTGAAAACCCGGTGCACCCCGGCGAGGTGCTCAACGCGCTGTTTCTTGCCCCGCCCGAAATGAGCGCGGGCGCCCTTGCCGGGCGCCTTGACGTGCCGCGTACCCGGATCGAGCGGCTCGCCAAGGGCGAGACGGCCCTTAGTGCTGATACCGCCCCGCGCCCGTCCGCGTTTTTGGCAACACCGCTAAGTTCTGGCTGAACCTTCAGCGCGCCCATGATCTGGCCATAGCGCTGGAAACCGTGGACCTGACCCAAATTGAGCCAATGGCTGCGGTTTGAGCGTTGCCGCGCGTGCGTAAACGACCGCAAAGATGTCCGAAAGCCGCCTGGTCAGGGCATTTTTCAAGGTCCACTGCCATTATATCCCAATCATCTCGTTGCGCGAATACTGTCGGGCGAAAATGGCGTTTGCCGGCCCTGGGCCCGCGCCGCTACTTTCCTTTTTTCGGACCGTCTTGTTTTCGGGCGAGACCACGTCAGGCTCGAGACCCACAGCGGGGTTCTATTGCACGCTGACCGGTCCGTTGTCGGTGGCGTAGCCTTGCGCAGTTCGCTGGAAATTCGTGCAGCGCTCTTGCGCGCCAGGCCAGGTGACGCAATGGCTATCCGAGGTCGACAAACTGGTCGCCGAACCCGCCCAGGCCTTCTTGCGATTGTCGCACAGAGGGCGTCTGGATACAGCGAGGCTTGAACGCCCGGCCAATACAGCCGATCTTACGTTTGTCTTACATCAGCAAGGTCGAGGCCGATGGCCGCCATAGAAAATCCCAGTACTACCGTCTCGACAAAGGGACAGATCATCCTGCCCAGCGCGATTCGCCAGCGGCGGGAATGGCGGGCAGGAACGCGGCTTATCGTTGAGGAGACAGCCGAAGGCGTGCTGCTGAAGCCCGCGCCCGCGTTTGCCGAGACGCGGCCCGAGGACGTCTTCGGCATGCTCGGGTACAAGGGTAAGCCGAAGTCTTTGGAAGAGATGGATGCGGGCGTGCTCGCTGAGGCCAAGCGCCGGCATGCTCGCGATTGATACAAACCTCATCGTTCGTTACCTGACGGGCGAGCACCCCAAGCAATTACTCAAAGCCCGCGCTCTGATCGAGGGTGAGCCGGCATTTGTCTCGGTCACGGTCCTGTTGGAGGTCGAAGGGGTGCTGCGCAGCACCTACCAATACCGGCCGGCAGATGTTGCGCACGCGCTGCGGGCTTTCGCGGGCCTTTACACGGTAACGGTCGAGGATGGAGCGGGGGTGGGCGTTGCCCTTGATCTTCCTGAGCGAGGTATGGATTCGCGGATGTGCTGAATCTTGCCAGGTCCACGCATTGCACGGGCTTTGCCACCTTGGACCGGAAATTTGTGAAGGCGACGAAGGTGGCCGGGTTTGAGAACGTGCGGGAAGCCTGACGCGTGCTCGCCTTGATTGTTTAGATCTGCATTTTTAGTGTGCCGACAAGGGGACAAGGTTCAGTGCCGATTGACAGCCTGCAGTCGGAACATCTTAGCGCTATAGCGTGCCTTGCGAAAGGGGGCTACCGCGGCAGCCTGTGGGTCGTGTCCGAGTGGGCGACACGCCGTCGACGTGCAGAAATGTCACGCGAGCAGCTTGGCGCGTGGCCCCCGGCCCGCACGATCGCGCGTTTGATGACGATCGGAGGCGACCTCCTCACCAAATCGGAAATCGTCACCATCGCGGCGGGCTTTAGAATGTATCCCCGATTCTCAAAGGCCAGAATAGAAGGCGCCATGACCGACACCCGTGTCATCCTCATCTCCGGGTCTCGGCAAGCTCGATCATGAATGTGGCAACTCGGAAAGCTGGTTCGCTCGTGTCTCGTGGGCGACCGGGACCCGAGCCCGAGATCGCTCTGTTTATCCGGGTAGGGCCTGTAGCGAACTGGCAGCCGCCGCACCCTTGCGTTGGAGGTGAAGCCGAATGGCGGAAACTGCGCCAACGGCGTGGTTCGGGCGCAGCCGAAATCCAGACCCAAAAAGCACGTCCTTGTTCAGTGCCGTGCTTTCCAAGGATCAATGACCGCAACGCCTGCCGCATTGAAGGCGCTGGCGTCGCGTGTCGCAACGGTGAAACCATGGACGGTTGCGATGGCGGCGATATAGCCGTCCGGCGTGGGAAAGCCCTTGCCTGCCTTTCGGGCAGCAACGGCAAGGTCGGCATAGTGTCGGGCGGCATCGGCATCGAAGGCGAGGGTTCTGCCCCCGAACAGCGGAAGCAGCCCCTCGAGCGTGGTGGCGAGCTTTTGCTTGCGCCGTCCATCCGGCAGCGCGCCGATGCCGAACAGGAGTTCGGCGACGGTCACGCTGGAGATATAGAGGGTTTCGGCAGTCTGTTCGTCCAGCCAGTCGCGCACGGCGGGGTCCGGCTCCGGCTTCATCGCCTCGGAAACGACATTGGTATCCAGAACGATCGTTCAAAGCTCACCGGCGGGGCGGGTGTCTTGTCGTTGGCCTGGTCCAGTGCCTCGAAATCGGCATTGGTCAGCCCGGCTTTGCGGCTCAACGCGGACAGGGCGGAACCGAGTCGTAGGCGTTCGGTTGGACGCACCGCCGATTCCAGAATGTCGCGCATTTCGGCCTCTGTGCTACGCCCATGATGGGCCGCGCGCAGCTTGAGGGCGCGGTGGATTTCTTCGGAAAGATTGCGAATGGTGACGGCGGGCATTTGATAACGTCTCCGGCCAAATGATAGCTTTGATGGCAATATAATGAATATGCTATCGCCTCACAAGGTGGGCTGCTATCTCGTGGACGCCAGACGCCAGACGCCAGACGCCAGACGCCAGACGCCAGACGCCAGACGCCA
>NZ_CAXAXY010000081.1:0-12971 GCF_963972885.1 uncultured Pelagibacterium sp.
TGCCCTTGGCGCGGTACTGTTCCTCGATCTTCCATTCGATGGGCAGGCCGTGGCAGTCCCAGCCCGGCACATAGGCCGAATTATAGCCCAGCATCTGCATGGAGCGGGACACAAGATCCTTCAGGGTCTTGTTGAGCGCGTGGCCGATATGGATGTTGCCGTTGGCGTAGGGAGGGCCATCGTGGAGCGTGAATTTTTCACGATCACGGCTCTGCTCGCGCAGCATCTTGTAGAGGTCCATATCCTCCCAGCGCTTGAGCCATTCGGGCTCACGCTGGGGAAGACCGGCCCGCATGGGGAAATCGGTCCGGGGCAGGAACAGGGTGTTTGAATAGTCGCGTTCGGTTGTCGCGCCTTGTTGCGTGTCGGTCATAAGAACTCGCGGAAATCTTCAGTCATGAGATCGGGACCGCTTTTAACAGCGGTGGCGGAGGATTGCCAATGGGTTTGGCGGCAGGGTGCGGGGCGATCACGGACTCTGAGTGTACTGGATCCCGGCTCGGGGCCAGGATGACAAGTGAGAGTGCTGCAACCAACGAGATTTAGCCGAAAGACCCATCGACAAAGCCCAGGGCGGCGTCCAGCTCGGAGAGCGGGCGGGCCTGGGCGGTGATAATTCGCGCCGTCGCCGTGTCCTTGTCCATCTGTTCTATAAGCGGGGCGAGACCATCAAACGTCATCTGGCCCCGGATGAAGCCGAGCAAGGCGATGTCGAGGGTCTTGCCATAGATGGTGCGATCGAAATCGAAAATGAAGGTCTCAAACGGCGGCCGGGCGTTGTCAAACATCGGCTTGCCATAGGCAGCGACGCCATCGAATATTTCGCCATCGAGCCGTATTTTGACGGCATAGACGCCCTGCGCCAGACCGAAGGTCTGGGGCACGGCCATGTTGGCGGTCGGGTAGCCCAGTTCACGGCCGCGCTTGTCGCCTTCGATGACCGTTCCGGAAAAGAAGTGGTGATAGCCCAGAAGATTGTTGGCGGTTTCGACATCGCCGCCGGCAAGCGCATCGCGGACGCGCGAGGACGATACGGGCTCGGTGCCATCATCGAGCATGGCGCAGATCTCGACCGAAAAGCCGTGCTCTTCGCCCTGCGCGACAAGGAAATCGGGCGTACCCGCCCTGCCCTTGCCGAAATGGAAATCGGCGCCAACGACAACCCCGGAGACCTCGAGCGCTTCGAGCAGGTAGCGTGCGACGAAATCGCTTGCCTCGACGGATGCCAGATCGCGGGAAAATTCCATGACGGCCACGGCATCAAAGCCCAGCGCCTCGATAAGAGCGGCTTTCTGATCGGCATGGGTCAGCCGATACAGAAAGGGCTGCGGCGCGAAGACGTCGCGCGGGTGCGGCTCGAAGGTCAGGACCAGCGCCGGCACGCCCTTTTTTTCCGCCATGGCACGGGCGGCGGCGAAGACCTTCTGATGGCCGCGATGGCAACCATCGAAATTGCCAATGGCCACCACACCACCCTTAAGAGCGGATGGGACGGCGGAAAGGCCATCGAGTCGGGCGAAATTTTTGCCTGCGGTCATATTGGTCTGGATCGTTTCGTCGCGCTTTTTTGACGGAAGAGTTGGGTGAGGCCACGCAAAGTCGGGCGGAAACTGCCTCTTTGTGGGTGCGATTGCAAGAGCGCAGGTTCAGGCCCTTGCGCCAATATAGCGCCAGACCTGCGCGGGGCGCGGTTCTGCCGTCGCGGGTTCGCCAAAATCGACCAGCGGATAGGAGCCGAGGGCCTGCATGCGATCGCGCGGCAGATGCTCGCGGCCGATGTCTCCGACATAGATCCGGCAATGTGCGGAAAGGCAGCGGTCGAGAAAGGCCACGACGCGTCCGGCCAGCGTGCTTTCGTAAAAAAGATCGCCGACCAGGACGATTTCGGCCTCGGGTACGGGGCCATCGAGGAGATCGGCGTGTTGGGTCTGGACCGTTACCGAATTGAGGGCGGCGTTGAGCGCAACGGCGGCGATGGCATTTGCATCGGTATCGCAGGCCATGATCCTGTCGGCCCCGCTCAGGGCTGCCGCGATGGCGAGAAGGCCCGAGCCTGTGCCCAGATCGAGGACGGTACGACCCGCGACGATATCGGGATTGGCCATGATGTGGCGGGCCAAAACCAGCCCACCGGGCCAAAACCATGCCCAATAGGGCGGCACGCCGTCGCGCGCCAGCGTCCAGACCCCGCTCTGGGGGACGGCAAGGTGAAGCCGGATATCGGGAAGCCCCGGCACCGGAGCGACGGGCAGTCTATCCTTGATAAAGCCACGCGCGTCTATATCCAGGGTCTGCCGCTCTTCTTGGAATCGCGCCATGCTCTAGACCTTATGTTGTCGCGCTTCCGAACCGGAAAAGTGGAACCCATCCCCGATCGAGTCGAGGACAGGCTTTTTCCTGGAAGCCCTCCGGGCGCTACCAGACCAGCCGGGGCATGAAGCCGACCATGTTGGCGCGGGAGACCGAGACGAAATCGGCGACCCTTCGGGCCGGAGGATCGTTGAAGGCATCGAGTTCGGCGGCGTGGATCGAGCCGGTGATGAACAAGAGATCGATGCCGAACTGGGCGGCGCCCATCGCGTCGGTGCGCACGGAATCGCCGATGGCCAGAATCTGGCTTTTCTCGAAGCGCTGACCGGCGGCCTCGTCGGCCAAAGCCTTGGTCTGCTCATAGATGGGGTTATAGGGCTTGCCGGCCATCATCACCCGGCCGCCGATGTCCTCATAGGCATCGGCCAGCGCGCCACCGCAATAAACTATACGATCCCCCTCCTCGACCACCTTGTCGGGGTTGGCGCAGATCAGGGGCAGATTGCGGGCCTTCCAGATGGTCATGCGGTCCGCATAATCGGCGGGGGTGTCGTCATCGGTATCGAGATCGGTGACGGCGACGGCGGTCGCTTCCTCATCGGAGCCGAAGGTGAGATCGAGGCCTTCGAACAAGACATCATCGACTGCAGGGCCGACCCGGGCGACGGTGCGGCCGCGCCAGTTCTCAAGCAGGGTGCGGGTGGCATCGCCCGAGGACACAAGCGCGTCATAGGCATCGCGCGGGATATTCATGGCGTCGAGCTGGGCGATGATCGAGGCGCCGGGCCGGGGCGCATTGGTGATGAGCACGACGCGGCCACCGCCGGCGCGGAATTGGCTGAGCGCCTCGACGGCACCCCAGTGCGGGGTGACGCCATTGTGCAGCACGCCCCAGACGTCGGACAGCACAGCGCCATAGCGTGTGGCGAGGCTGGAAAGACCGGGAGTGGGGCCGGTGAGAGCGGGCATGGGTTTCCTTGGCTCAAGTCTTTTGTTCGGTCGCGCTTCCGAACCGAATAAGTGGTGTCCACTTATCCTGGAAGCGCTCGGGTGTTCGGTCGCGCTTCCGAACCGGATAAGCGGTGTCCACTTATCCTGGAAGCGCTCTGTTATCGCGCCGCAGCCTGGCGCAGATCGTCATCGCCATCGTCGCGCAGATCGGGCCGCAGGGGTCCGGTTTCGCCCATCACGGGGCCTTGCGCAAGCTTTATGCCATCATCGAGCAGGGCAAGGATCTCGCTCTCGCTCTCAAGGTCGGTGACGACGAGATTGATGCCGAAGCGCTTAATATAGTCATTGATGTCGGATGAATGGAAATCGGTGAGCGCGGCGGGTGTCTTGAGGAAGGTGTGGGCGCTGGTTTCGATGTAGCGCACCCCTTTTTCGGCAAGGCCACCAAAATCGAGGCGCAGCGTCGTCGCGTTGCGCAGGGCGACGAACACGCCCTGTTGCACGAGGGTTGCCAGACCATCCGATTGGGGGCGCGACAGGCCGGTCCATTCCTCGTAATCGAGGGCAAAGACGATATCGGAATTGACGGCGCGGTTGGCGGCAAGAAGGCTCAAGGTCTGATCGAGCGCCGGCTTGTCGCCCAGGCTTGCAGGGGAAACATCGACGAGCAGGCGGACGGGATCGCCGCTCAAACGCGCCCGGCGGACGATGCGGATGGCCTCCTCGGCGCAGAGCCGGTCGATGCGGCGCAAAACGACGGTGCCCTCGCCGGTGGGGACGGGCATGTATTGGGGCGGATCGACAAGCTGGCGGCCATCGATCTGCAGGCGCGGCACCATGTCGAAAGCGTGAATTTTGCGCTGGGGGAGCGTGAGGATGGGGCGGGCGTGGTGGATCAGCCGGCCCTCGTCGAGGGCGCGCTTGACGTCATCGAGGGCAATGGTGGGCACGCGGCGGGGTTCGGGGCCCGAGCCTGTAGCACGGTCGTCCTTGAGGGCCGGTGCGGAGGCAGCCTGAGCGGTTTCGAGATCGGATACCGCTTCGGCCACCTGACGGACCACGGTGCCCAGAACGCTCATGTCGGCTTCGATCACGTCGAGGCGCGAGCCGAGCTCGAGATCGACAAGGGCGTTGACGCGCTGGCTGAGAACCTGGCCGGCCTTGGCGTCGGTGGCGAGAAGGCGCCCCATTTCCTCAACGCCCTGTTCGAGGCGACGGAAGGCGCGGCGGCGGGCATTGCGCTCCTCGAGCATGGCGCCGCCCAGCATGATGACAAGCGCCAGCAGCCCGGCTTCAATGGGGGTGAAGCCGAGGGCAAAATAGGCCGCTGCGCCAAAGGCGACGCCGCAAACCCCGATAAAGATCAGCACCAGATTTTGCACCCGGCTCCATGCCCCCTGCGGGAATCAAATTCGGCTTTCATTTAAAGGTTTACCACTCCCTCTGGCGACTAAAAAGCGGGGGGTGCCAACCCTTTGTTTACCCTAATGGATTGATAATGGCTCATCGAGTTCAGCCTTCATCTGGCAAGGAGTAGCCGCCTGATGCGTGATGGAACCCCGTCGGACGCAGATGTGAATCTGTTGCTGATCGAGCGCTCGCCCGAGAGAGCGCGTGCGACCATGTCCGCCATTTTTGGCCAATGGGGCCACGGGATCACGCTCGTCCACTGTTCGAGCGGTCCGCAGGCGCTGCGCAGCCTCAAGACGGAACGTTTCGATGTCATTTTGGCGGAAACCGAGAGCCTGGACGGGTTTGCGGGCGATGAGGAAGCCGCGTTCGGTGCGCTGGCAAATGCGTCCGATGGGGCGCTCATCATCGCGCTGTCCGATGGCGGATCGGTTTCGCTTGCGGTGGCGGCCATGCGGGCGGGAGCCCATGACTATCTGCCATTGCCGGTCTCGGGGCCGGTTCTGGCCTCCCGGCTGGGCGAGTTGGGCCAGCGCCACGGCAAGGCGCGGGCCATGGTGTGCGACACACTGGCCGAACAGCGCCCCGACTTTGAAGGATTTGTGGGGACAACGCCGCAGATGCAGGCGATTTACGACCAGATCCAGCGGATTGCGCCCTCGGCGGCCCCGGTGTTCATCACCGGAGAAAGCGGGACGGGCAAGGAAGTGACGGCCGAAGCGCTGCACAAGCGCAGCCCGCGCGCCAAAAAGCGGTTCATTGCCATCAATGCCGGCGCGATTCCGCGCGAATTGATGGAGTCCGAGGTGTTCGGGGCGGTCAAGGGCTCGTATACGGGCGCCCATGAGGACCGCAAGGGCGCCATCGAGATGGCCGATGGCGGTACGTTGTTTCTCGACGAAGTCGGGGAAATGGACCTCGCCCTGCAGTCCAAGCTCCTGCGGTTCTTGCAGACCGGGACAATTACGCGGGTGGGAGAATCGGTGTCCCGGCCGGTCGATGTGCGGGTGATCTGCGCGACCAACCGCAATCCGATGCAACTGGTCAGCGAAAAGAAATTCCGCGAAGATCTGTTCTATCGCCTGCATGTGCTGCCCATCCACCTGCCACCCCTGCGGCAAAGGCCGGGCGATATCATGCCGCTGGCGCAGAGCTTTCTTGCGACATTCTCCAAGGAAGAAGGCAAGGGTTTTGCCGGATTTGCTCCCGATGTCGCCAATCTGTTCGTGGCGCGCGAATGGCCGGGCAATGTGCGCCAGCTGCAAAATCTGGTGCGCCGGATCGTCGTGATGTTCGATGGCGGCATGGTGACGGCTCAGATGGCGCTGGCGGCCGATATCGAATCGCGCGATGCCTTTGAGGTTGCCGTGCTCTCGAATGGATCGGTGCCCGATATCCTGCCCATGTGGCAGCAGGAGCAAAAGATCATCGAGGACGCGCTTGGCGCATTCGGCGGCAACATCGCCCGCGCCGCCGCGGCGCTGGAGATCAGCCCCTCGACGATCTATCGCAAGCGGCTGGGCTGGGAGCGGGCGGGAGCGGCGTAGCAGCTTACAACGCGAGCGGCGGTCTTTCTTACCGGGGTCTGTACCCCTGAGCGTAATAGAGCTGGATATTGCCCAACTCTATTACACCATTGCGCTCAATGGATATGGTTCCGAGATGTTCGATGCTCTCAAAGCTGTCCGAATGGGCGTTGGGCACGCGATCGGCGTTGGGGGTCTGGGCAACGACATAGGCGTTCCAGCCGGTGTGGGCCTGCCTGTCGAAATTGAATTCGAGATTGCGGGGATCGCTGCCGAAACAGGCCAATGGCAAGCGGCCCGAGACCTGCGTGTCGATGTAGCCGCAATCGATCCAGTTGGTGCCGGCGACGAACAGTTCGCCCTGCCCGAAGGCGCCAAGGTCATCGAGCGCCTCGCCCAGTTCGGTCCATGGCAGTTGCAGTGCCGTCGGGTCTTCCCAATCGCCCGGGAACACGGCGCGAGCCCATCCGGTTGCCGCGTGGGACACGAGCAGCGAAAGAATGACCAGCGTGGCGATGGCCGAGCCGAACAGCCAGGCGCAGACGGCCTTGCCGTCCCGATCGGCTGCCCAGGCGCCCATGAGCATGAACAGCATCAGATAGCCCGGTGCCTGCCAATGGAAATGGAACTGGGTGTCTGACCACAGCGCAACGATTGTGAAAAAGATGACGACGGGCCAGCCGATATAGGCAAAGAGCGCCGCCGCCCCCGGCTCGGCGCCCGAGGGAAACTGTCCGCGAGCCCCCGCGCCCAGGGCGCGAACGCCGACATAGAGCGCGGGCAGCGCCAGCCAGGGAACCATGTAAAGGAGCTGCCCCCAGATCATGCGGATCAATCCGTCCCAGCGCAAACCGGATTCGGCCAGCGCCCTGCCCCCCTGGAAGCCGAAGGACACCCAATCGTTCTGCGCGTTCCAGACCAGGACGGGCGAGAAGATGGCCAGAGCGATCAGCAGAGCCAGCCATGGCGCGCGATGGGTGAGCCAGCGGCGCTGGGTGGAATTGGCGAGAATGAACAGGCCCGTGCCGGCCACGAGGAAGACCGCGTGATATTTCGAAAGAAATGTCAGCCCGAGAAATAACCCGGCAAGGCTCCAGTAGAGAAACGGCCGCTGGGCGCCCTTGCCGAAGAATATCTCGATCAGAACGCGGATCGTTGCGAGCCAGAACAAGACCATGGGGGCATCGGGCTGTGTCCATGAGCCGACGGAGAGCGAAAACAGCACGCAGGCATTGACGATCAGTGCTGCAAAAAAGCCGCCGAGCGGGGAATGGATGCGCCGGACAATGTCAAAGACCAGCCAGGTCGAGACGGCGAACATCACGATGAAAGGCAGCCGGATGATCAGCAGGTTGTCCGATCCGGTCAATTGCAGCGTTGCCCAGATGGTCCAGAGCGAGACAGGCGGCTGGTCGAAATAGCTCAGGTGAAACTGGCGGGCCGAGGCAAGATAATAGGCCTCTCCCGTGCCCCAGCCGACCACCGCGCCACCGATCATGCGCAGGACCAGAGTGACGGCGATGAGGATCAGAGTGGCCTGAGCGGGCGAGAAAGGGCCGATGCGATCACGCAAGGTCATGGGTTCACCGCCAGGTAAAAATGCGGGTGACCGCGTAGTTGAAGACCACGCTCATCACCGCGCCGGCCACCCCGGCGACGATGAAATTGGCCATGTGGGTTTCAAACAGCACGCTGGCCACCGAGACATTGGCGAGCGTGCCGAAGCTGCAGACCAGATAGAAACTGAGCAGCCCGGTCCAGAAGCGAGAGCCCGTCAGTTTCTTGTCGGCGTAGGTCAATTCGTTGTTGAGCAGGTAGTTGGTGGTCATGGCCACCAGCGTTGCCGCCAACTGGCTGTTGGCGAAGTTGAAGTCGAGAACTTCGAAGACAAATGTCAGCACCGAAAGATGCACCACAACGCCCGACGCGCCAACCAGCGAAAACAGAAGAAAGCTGGTGGGCAGGATGCCACGGGAAATCTGCGACACGATGAGCCCGAGAAACTGGGCGACGACCAGGGCGCTCATCTTGCTTTCGCCGGCAAAACGCGGGCGGAAGGTGTAGGGCACCTCGGTGATCGTCAGCTTGCGCCCCAGTTGGCGGTTGCCCGTGGCGATGATGTCGAGCAGGATCTTAAAGCCTTCGCGCGACAGGCGCGGGACGATTTCATTGAACAGCGACCGGCGCAGCAGGAAAAAGCCGCTCATCGGATCGGACAGGGCCTTGCCGGTGAGAATGCCCGAAAGCCGGGTTGCCAGTTCGGACCCCTTCTGACGGCTGGCGGAAAAACCATCCTGGGAACTGCCCTCCCCCGTGTAGCGTGAGCCAACGACAATGTCGGCCCCGGCGCGGGCCTGGTCGAGCATCTGGGTCAGAATCGTTTCGTCGTGCTGATGGTCGGCATCGATCACGGCCACAAATTCTGCCGCCGAGGATGCCATGCCTTCGATGCAGGCCGATGACAGGCCGCGCCGACCGATACGGTGAATACATCTGACATGGGGCTTTTGCGCTGCGATCTGCTTGGCCAGATCGGCGGTGCCGTCCGGGCTGTTGTCATCGACGATGATGACTTCAAAGCTGATGCCTGCCAGCGCCGCCTCGAGCTTTTCGATGAGCGGGGCAATGTTGTCGCGTTCATTGAAGGTGGGGACGATGACCGACAGGGTCGGCGGAATCCAATCTCGTGCGGACATATTTTCCAATTCTGTCATCGTCTCGTCTTTTTATGTCCGCATGAACGGCTGGCATGCAAATCGCGCAACGGCATAACAAGCCCCTGTCCGCGATGCAAAATTTTTTGCGTGCGGCATTCTTGACTCCCGCACCCCCCTCTCCTATCTGCACCATATGCTGCTAGCACTCCCGACGTTAGAGTGCTAATAGCGGAGGAAATTGCATCTCAACTTCACGTTCCAAAGGAGCGACTATGAGCTTCCGTCCCCTGCATGACCGCGTTGTGGTCCGCCGCGTCGACAGCGAATCCAAGACCGCTGGCGGCATCATCATTCCAGACACCGCCAAGGAAAAACCCTCCGAGGGCGTTATCGTTTCCGTCGGCGCCGGAGCCCGCGACGACAATGGCAAGGTCGTTCCGCTCGACGTCAAGGAAGGCGACCGCGTCTTGTTTGGCAAGTGGAGCGGCACCGAAGTCAAGGTTGGCGGCGAAGACCTGCTGATCATGAAAGAGTCCGACATCATGGGCGTGATCGAAGGTTAATCCGGACGCGCTTCCGGTTGGAAGCGCCCCCAAAACCTTCGGATGCCCTTTTTCATTTTTTGCAAGGAGCAGAATTAAATGGCTGCCAAAGAAGTCAAATTCTCGACCGAAGCCCGCGACAAGATGCTGCGCGGCGTCAACATCCTGGCCAATGCGGTCAAGGTGACGCTCGGTCCCAAGGGCCGCAACGTGGTCATCGAAAAGTCGTTCGGCGCACCGCGCATCACCAAGGACGGCGTGACCGTTGCCAAGGAAATCGAACTCGAAGACAAGTTCGAAAACATGGGCGCCCAGATGTTGCGCACCGTGGCCTCCAAGACCAATGACATCGCCGGCGACGGCACCACGACTTCGACCGTTCTGGCTCAGTCGATCGTCAACGAAGGCGTCAAGGCCGTCGCTGCCGGCATGAACCCGATGGATCTCAAGCGCGGCATCGACCTGGCCGTGACCGAAGTGATCTCGAACCTGGCCTCGAAAGCCGTCAAGATCTCCAACACCAGCGAAGTCGCCCAGGTCGGCACGATCTCGGCCAATGGCGAAAAGGCCATCGGCGACATGATCGCCAACGCCATGCAGAAGGTCGGCAACGAGGGTGTCATCACCGTCGAGGAAGCCAAGACCGCAGAAACCGAACTCGATGTCGTCGAAGGCATGCAGTTCGACCGCGGTTACCTTTCGCCCTATTTCGTGACCAACACCGAAAAGATGGTCGCTCAGCTCGACGATCCGCTCATCCTGCTGCACGAAAAGAAGCTTTCGAACCTGCAGGCTCTGCTGCCCGTTCTCGAAAGCGTGGTTCAGTCCAACCGTCCGCTGCTCATCATTGCAGAAGACGTTGAAGGCGAAGCGCTTGCCACTCTCGTGGTCAACCGCCTGCGTGGCGGTCTCAAGGTCGCTGCCGTCAAGGCACCGGGCTTCGGCGATCGCCGCAAGGCCATGCTCGAAGACATCGCCATCCTGACCGGTGGCCAGGTGATTTCCGAAGACCTCGGCATCAAGCTCGAGAACGTGACCACCGACATGCTGGGCACCGCCAAGCGCGTCGAGATCACCAAGGAAAACACCACCATCGTCGATGGTTCGGGCTCCAAGGACGACATCGAAGGCCGTGTCAACCAGATCAAGGCGCAGATCGAAGAAACCTCGTCCGATTACGACAAGGAAAAGCTTCAGGAACGTCTGGCCAAGCTGGCCGGTGGCGTTGCCGTGATCAAGGTCGGCGGTTCGACCGAAGTTGAAGTGAAAGAACGCAAGGACCGCGTCGACGACGCGCTCAATGCAACCCGCGCTGCGGTTGAAGAAGGCATCGTTGCCGGTGGTGGCGTTGCGCTGCTGCGGGCCTCGAACGCGCTCACCGTCAAGGGTGCCAATGCCGACCAGCAGGCCGGTATCGCCATCGTCAAGCGCGCGCTGCAGGAACCGATCCGTCAGATCGCCAACAATGCGGGCAGTGAAGGTTCGGTCGTTGTGGGCAAGATCCTCGACAATGCGTCCGACACCTTCGGCTATGACGCCCAGACGGGTGAATATGGCGACATGATCCAGATGGGCATCATCGATCCCGTCAAGGTCGTGCGCACCGCTGTTGAAGACGCTGCCTCGGTTGCCGGCCTTCTGGTCACCACCGAAGCGATGATCGCCGAGCTTCCAAAGGACGACGCACCCGCCATGCCCGGCGGCGGTGGCGGCATGGGCGGCATGGGCGGCATGGATTTCTAAGGAATCCATTTCGCTCACGGGCCGTACCGCATTCGGCCCGAAGCGCTAAAACCGCGCTGGGCCGAATGCTGGCCCTGCGCGGGCGCGGCCAACGATGGCCGGGCGCTCTTTGCGCCTTAAAGAAAAAGAATTGGGACCTCTCCAGGGTCTCGAACGGGAAGGGCAGTGCTTCGGCGCTGCCCTTTTCGTTTGGAACTTCCCGTTCGCTTTTTGCCTGGCACGGCTTTGTCGGCGCCTGCAAAGCAGGCTTGCACACCGTACGACTCAGGGGAAAAAGAGCAGCTTTATTGCGAGGATGATCGAGACGACGATCACCAGGGGGCGGATGATTTTGGCGCCGTAGCGGATGCCGGTGACGGCGCCGAGGTAGCCGCCGAGGATCTGGCCTGTGGCCATGACGATCGCCACTGGCCAGACGACGTCTCCGGCGATGATGAAAAAGATCAAGGCAGCGAGGTTGGAGACGACGTTGAGAATCTTGGTGTGGGCCGAGGCGCGGGCTGCCGAGAGGCCGAACAGGGCGACGAAGGCCAGCATGAAGAACGAGCCGGTGCCGGGGCCGAAAAGGCCATCGTAAAAGCCGATCACGAAGGCGAAGGCGGGAACGAAGGTTGCAAATTTGAGGCGGGCGGCGCCATCGATGTCCCTGATCGAGGGCGAGAAGGTGAAATAGAGCGCGACGGCGATCACGGCGACCGGGACAAGGATCTCAAGAGCGGAGGTATCGACCTGCTTGACGACGATGGCGCCGAAAAGCGAACCGGCGAAGGCCGCGCCGATGGCGGGGACCAGCGACAGGATCGAGACGTAGCCCTGGCGCCAATAGGTCCAGGCGGCCATCGTGGTGCCGACGATCGATTGGGCCTTGTTGGTGGCGATGGCGCCCAATGGCGGCAGGCCGGCCCAGAGCAGCGCAGGGATGGTGATCAGGCCGCCGCCGCCGGCAACGGCATCGACAAAGCCGGCGATGACGCTGACGCCGCCCAGCGCCACAAGGACCCAGATATCGTACACGGAAAGGACTCGTCGTTGCGTGGTGGCGCTTGCTGGCACGAAGCGGGGCGGTTTGCAACCGGATCGATGCTGGGGGCGCCGCTACTGTATATTGATTGGCGAACAATCTGTCGGTGACAGGTGGATTTTTCAAACGGTGGTCATGCGGCAGTGTCCGGTCATCGCAAATCGGATACTGGACGCAAAGACCATGAACGCGCTTCAAACCTATCTACCGACTGTGGGCCGCATCTTTCTGGCCCTCATCTTCATTCTCGCCGGCCTGAGCAAGATCCCGGCCATCGAGGGCAATGTGGGCTATATGGAAATGTTCGGCGTGCCGGGCCTCCTGATCTGGCCGACCATTCTTTTGGAAGTCGTTGGCGGCATCATGCTGGCGATCGGGTTCAAGGCCCGCTGGGCGGCGGCGGCACTGGGTGCCTTCTCGCTGGTTGCGGCATTGATCTTCCACACCGACTTTTCCAACCAGATGGAAATAACCAATTTTCTCAAGAACGTCGCCATAGTGGGCGGCATGCTTTACGTCATCGCCTTCGGGCCGGGAGCGCTGGCGGTCGATACCCGCAAGTAGGCGCTATTGCCAAAAAAAGAAAAAGGGCCGCGCGAGCGGCCCTTTTTTATGGCTGGAACCGGGTGGCGCCGATGGCGTCGGTCAGTCGGTTGAGGACAGCCAGCCTGCCCTCGTGCCACTCGGCGTTGCGGGCGACGAGCAGCAGGGATTCGCTTTTGAGCATCACGCCATCTTCGAGGATGCGCAGGCCGTTGGCCTTGAGCGTTGCGCCGGTCGAGGTGATGTCGACGATGAGATCGGCGGCGCC
>NZ_CAXAXY010000082.1:0-12702 GCF_963972885.1 uncultured Pelagibacterium sp.
ATGGGGGTCAATATTGGACGCCGATTGGGGGTCAATATTGGATGCTGTTTGACAGTCGACGATAGTCATCCCGCTGCCGCAGCTCCCGCACTGTGCGATGCCGCGCAGGAGATTCCGATGACTGTCGCTTGTCCGGCCGCGACCGAAGCCCCTCGATTTCGCAGCGCTTTGGGCGGCGAAGAACGTCTGCTCGTCGACCACGGCGGGGAAGTAACCATCGATCGTCTGCGCGCCGCCTGCGCCACCTGCAAGCTTCGCGAGTGGCTCGAAGCGACCGAGAGCAGCAGGATTGCCCAAGATCTTCTGGATGTAGCTGTCGTGCCAGCGGCTGCCAGTTTTCTTGCCGACACCCCAGGTTGGCACCTTCGCCTCATTAAGGCGCTTCGCGATCGTCCGGCGCCCAAGTCCTTCAATCGTGTCCGCAAAGATGCTGCGGACGATCTCTGCACGATCCTCAATGACTTCGTATTTGCCCGACTTTGGACCGCCGACGAGCTTAAGCCACCCCGGGCAAATCGCGGTCATCGCCTGCCGATCCTCGACAGCGCGGCGGCGCTTTTGCTCCCACGCCCTCGAGATGCGCTGTGATTTCGTCCTCGATTCGTCGTGAGCGCGAGCCATCACGGCGAGACTTATGACGAGCGGGGTCCAGTCAGCGCGGAGGCGTTCTTGGCTATATTCCTGGCCATCACTCAAGGTGACCACGGTGACGCCGGCGCGGATGAGATCGAACAGCCGTGCGGCGGCATCGAGGACAGCTTCACGCGACAGCCGGTCGAGGCTCTCAACGACAAGGTAGGAACCTTGCGGTACTTCACCTTGCTCGACGAGGTCGAGGAACGCGCGCAGCGCCCCGAATTGCGCATGCCGACCTTTGAACGCCGAACGGCCGAGATCGCGGAGGGTGTCATCAAGTTCAAGGCCGCGCTCAACACACCAACGACGTGCGGCTTCAAGCTGCCGCCGCAGGCTGTCGCCCTTCGCCTGTTCGGGGCTGGAGAATCTAATGTAGCTGTAGGCTTTCGTCATGCACATATGACAGCGCATGCTTGGACATTTGTAAACATGGTATTAAGAAATTGTGCCCGCCGGCGGCGGCGACTTCGAGAGCGCGGCGCGCCACCTCCTGGCCACGAATATCGGCGAGATCGGGGCCGGTGGCATTGGACAAGGCGCGGATGGGCTGGGGTCGGGCCGCCATCTGCCGTCCTGCCAGATGATTGACCAGCGCAAAAAGCGTGTCGATGGCGACGATATCGATATTTTCGCCGGCCCAGGCGGCTTCCGCGCCGCAGGCGGCCGGGCATATGATGCCCAGATCGCGCGCATTGGCGGCAATGGCGGCGGGAAGGATGCCCGTGACCGGCGAAACGCGTCCATCGAGCGCCAATTCGCCCAGCACCATGAAGCGCTCCAGCATATCGCCGGGGATGGCGCCCATGGCAGCCATCAGCCCCAAAGCAATGGGCAGATCGTAATGACTGCCCTCCTTGGGCAGATCGGCCGGGGCGAGATTGACCGAAATATGCTTGGCCGGCAGCGCCAGACCCGAGGCGATCAGCGCGGCGCGCACCCGCTCGCGGCTTTCGCCCACCGCCTTGTCGGGCAGACCCACGATATTGAACCGGGGCAGGCCGGGCGAAATCTGCACCTGCACATCGACCGGCACGGCTTCGATGCCCAGAAAGGCTACTGTGGTGATCCGCGTTGCCATGCCGTCCCCTTGCATGGGTGAAAGTGACCCTGAAGCTAGCAAGAAACAAAAGCAAGAACAAGAACGTTTAGCGAACATGCGTTGACCGCATGGGCGATCACCAAGCTGTGCACGGCGCACAACGGAACGGATGGGTGACGGCGGCATTGGTATGGCGAACTGACCGGGTCGATAGCCGCGCCATGTGGCTCCAGTCCCGGCCTATTATCAACAAGCAGATCGACGCGAACGAGGGCGCGGCCGATGGGCCGCTGCCTTGTTTTTCGTTCAGGCGGCGATTTGAGATTTTTGGAGACCACACGATGTTACAGAGAAAGGACGCCCCGCTCATCCTTGTCGTCGAAGACGAGCCTCTGGTTCGTCTCGATATCACGCTGGCCATGGTCGATGCCGGATTTTCCGTGATCGAGGTGCCCGACGCCGAACAGGCTCTCGAACTGCTCGAGACGCGCGGTTCGATCGGGCTGGTGTTTACCGATGTCGAATTGGCCGGTGCGCTCAGCGGGTTCGATCTGGCCAACGCTGTCAAGGAACGCTGGCCACACATTCCGGTGCTGGTGACGTCGGGCCGCGCTGCCCCGCGTGCCGATATCGCCGACAGTTTCATTGCCAAACCCTACGACACCAGCGCGGTCATTTCCCAAGCACGGGCACTGGCCGCCTGATCCACAGGCTGCATGGCCGGATAGAAAAATCTGTGCCCCGGAGGCCACGCTTCCGGGGCTTTCGGTTTTGTTAACCAGGCTTGTGAGGGGAGCGTTAAGGAGAATTGGGTCAATACAATTTGAGATAGATTTTCCCAAATTGCCGAGTTTTCCGCTCCATGCCCCTGCCGCGTTTTTTCCGCTCGCCCAAGCTGACCAAGACGATCCTGCCGCTTGCGGCCGGTCTCGCCCTCGTCGGGGTGCTGGCCGCCTGCGGGGCCAATTACTATCCCGCCAAGGGCGACAACAAGCCCCATCCGGGCGTGGCGCGCGCCCATTCGCTGCCCATCCACGGCATCGATGTATCGCGCCACCAGGGCAATATCGACTGGCGGGCCGTGGCGCAGGCGGGAACGCGCTTTGCCTATATCAAGGCCACCGATGGCGGGGACTATCTCGACCCCAATTTCCGCACCAATTGGGATCGGGCCCGGGCTGCCGGCATTCCACGCGGGGCGTATCATTTCATCTACTGGTGCCGTCCGGCCTCCGAACAGGTTGCCTGGTTTGCCGCCAATGTTCCGGCCGAAGCCGACGCGCTGCCGCCGGTGCTCGATCTCGAGTGGAACAATGGCTCGTCGTGCAAGCACGACCTGACCCGCGAAGAAGTGCTCGACAAGGTGCGCGTTCTTCTGGCCGGCATGGAGGCCCATACGGGCAAGGTGCCGGTGATCTATACCGACATCAATTTCCACCGCGACGTGCTTGAAGGGGTCCAGATCGATAACCCGATGTGGCTGCGTTCGGTGGCCGCCGAGCCCCATGAGCGCTATTCGAACCGCCCCTTTACTTTCTGGCAGTACACACAGACCGGAACGGTGCCGGGCATCCGCACGGAAGTGGACCGCAATGCCTGGTTTGGGTCGGAAAGCGACTGGATTCAGTTCTTTTTGACCGGGTGCGACCCCCGCACCTATATGCGCCTCGCGGGTCAGGGCCGGTGCGCGCCGCTCAAATAGTTTTTTCTGGAAACGCTCCGAATCAGCCCGATCCGCCCAGAATCCCGCTGCTGCTGATGCCGTCGAAAACGAATTGGACGGCCAATGCAGTCAGAAGAATCCCGACGACACGGGAAACCACGGACATGCCGGTGAGGCCCAGAATGCGCTGAATGGGAATGGCGATAAGAAGTGCCAGCCAGGCGAGGGCGAGAGTCGCGACAAGCGCGGCGATCACGATCCAGAATTCGAGATCGGTGTTGGCACCGGTGGTCAAAAGGATCACGGCCGAAATTGAGCCGGCCCCGGCCAGAAGCGGCATGGCAAGGGGAAAGACCGAAATATCGGTCCGCGACATCCCTTCTGCCTCTTCTTCGGACGTGGTGCCGGTGGCGCCCGAATGGCGGGCAAACACCATGTCGATCGCGATCAAAAGCAGCAGGATGCCGCCGGCCACCCGCAGGGCCGGCAGGGTGATGCCGAAGATTTCGAGGATGGCGTTACCGGCAAAGGCAAAGAACAGCAGGATGCCGGTGGCGATCAGAACGCCGCGCGAGGCGAAGACGAAGCGCTGTCTGGCGGTATTGTTGCGCGTCAGTCCGGCGAAGATGAAGGCGATGTCGGCAACGCCGATCGTCGCAAAGAAAGTGGCAAACGCCACGAGAAAATTGCCCGACATCGTCCCGGCCCCCAATGTGCCGCTGTTCCACGTGAATCAGCGTCGACCATACCGGGGGCCGAAGCGCTTGACTACCGGCGGCTTTCGATGGCGTCCCAGACCATGACCGCGATGTCGGGACCGCCGAAGCGCTTGACCTCGCGGATGCCGGTGGGGGAGGTCACGTTGATTTCGGTCAGATAGCCGCCGATCACGTCGATGCCGACAAAGATCAGGTCGCGCTTTTTGAGTTCGGGGCCGATGATCTCGCAGATCTCGTGCTCGCGCGCCGTGAGCTCCGAAAGCTCGGGCCGCCCCCCCACATGCATGTTGGATCGCGACTCGCCCTCGGCGGGGATGCGGTTGAGACCGGCCACCGGCTTGCCATCGACCAGAATGATGCGTTTGTCGCCCTTGCGCACATCGGGAAGATAGCGCTGGATCATGAAGGGTTCGCGGAAGCTCGCGTTGAACATTTCCAGCAGCGAGCCGAGGTTCTCATCGCCCTCGCGGATGCGGAACACGCCGGCGCCGCCATTGCCGAACAGCGGCTTTAAAATGATGTCGCCGAATTCTTTGCGGAAATCGCGGATCTCGGTTTCATCGCGCGTGATCAGCGTATCGGGCATCAGCTCGGGGAAGCTGGTAACGAGGATTTTTTCGGGCGCATTGCGCACCTCTTTGGGGTGATTGACCACCAAGGTCTCGGGATGCACCAGCTCGAGCATGTGGGTGGTGGTTATATAGTTCATGTCGAAGGGCGGGTCCTGGCGCAGCAGGATCACGTCGAACGTGGTCAGATCGGTTTTCCGCCAGTCTTCGAGCTTGAAGTGGAGGCCCTTTTCCCTGTCGTCGACTTTGACCCTGTGCACGCGCGCCGTCACCGTGCTGCCGCGCTGGGCGAGGGTGGAGGGCGTATAATAAGACAGCGTATGACCGCGCGCCTGTGCCTCGAGCATCAGAGCAAAGCTGGAATCGCCAGGCGGGTTGATGGCGTCGATGGGGTCCATCTGTACGGCGACGGAAAGGGACATGAAAAGATCCTCAAAGAAAAGCGTCAGGCGGTAAAGGCATTGACCAGATGGTGCGGCCAGCGTCCCGGTGCAAGCGTTATCACGTCGAAACGGAAATCATAGGTTTGATAGGCGGGGTGCGACGACTGAAACCATTCGGCGCAGCGCACGATGCGGGCGGTGTTGACCGAAGCGAGCGCCTGGTCGCGGGCGAGGGCATTGCCGGAGCGCTGCTTGACCTCGATGAAAACCACGGTGCGGCCCCTTCTGGCAACGATATCGATTTCGCCGACCGGGGTTTTGTAGCGCGTGGCAACGATACTGTAGAGCTTGAGACGCAGCAGCCAGCCCGCAAGCGTTTCCGCCGACCGCCCGGCGCGCTCGGCCCGGCGGCGCGGATCAGGCTTTGGCCTTGAGGGCGAGGGCGGCATCGTAAACCTGTTTGCGTTTGAGACCGAACTGGACGGAGATCAGATCGACGGCGGCGCGTAGCGGCATCTGGGCCATCGCTTCGTCCAGCGCCGCTTCCCAATCGCCACCCGCCTGTGGTGCTGTTCCGTCCGAGCCGGCAACCAGGATTACGGCTTCGCCCTTGGTCTCTTCGGCAAAGGTTTCGGCCAGATCGGACAAAGTGCCGGTTTCGAAGCGCTCGAAGCGCTTGGTGAGTTCGAGCGCCACGACCGCCTGCCTCTCGGGGCCAAGGGCTTGGGCCATGTCAGCCAGCGCCGCACCGAGGCGGCGGGGCGATTCGTAAAACACCAGCGTTTCAGGGCGAGCGATGAGCGGGGAGAGCGCATTGGTGCGCTGGCCGGTCTTGGAAGGCAGAAAACCGAAGAACGCAAAGGAATCGGTAGGCAGGCCCGCGCCGGTGAGCGCAGCCAAAAGAGCCGAAGGGCCGGGCACGGGAAAGATATCGATGCCGGCTTCGCGCGCCGCGCGGACCAAGGGAAAGCCCGGATCGGACAACAAGGGGGTTCCGGCGTCCGAGATCAAGGCGATTGCCCTGCCTTGGCCGATCTGATCGAGGATCGAATCGATGCGGGCGCGTTCATTGTGCTCGTGCAGAGCGGTGCGGGGGGTTTTTATGCCATAGGCATCGAACAGCCGGGCCGAATGACGGGTATCCTCGCATAAGACGAGATCGGCTCCGGCCAGTATATCGAGGGCGCGCAGAGTGATGTCGCGCAGATTGCCGATCGGGGTGGCCACCGGATAGAGGCCGGGCGCCGGGCTTTGAACGAAGACGCGGTGGCCCGATATCTGGTAGGATTTGTCCTGGCTCACGCTTGCCCCTTGGATTGACGCCCTTCTTTTACCATCGCAAGGGGGTTTGTCGAGGCGGGCGGTGGTTCTGTCCGGCGCGAATCAGAGACAGGATCTACGGCGGGGCACAGGGAAAGGGAGTGGGGTTGCAGCACATGTGGACACGGGCACTGTTGAGCGTTGTCCTATTGTTGGCGGTTGCCGCCTGCTCGACGGGCCAGACGGGCATGACGGCCCCGGGCCTTGCCCAGCCCACCGCTCCAGCCGGGCCGGTGCTGGCGCCGGCGCAGGGTGAAATCATCGGCACCGGGCCTGTGCGGGTGGCACTGATCCTGCCGCTTTCGGGCAACACGGGAGCGGTCGGGCGGGCCATGCTCAATGGCGCGCGGCTGGCCATGGACGAAACCGTCCGGACCGGAGGCCAGCACATTCATGTTGTGGTCAAGGATTCAGGCCCCGGCCCGGAAACGGCGCGCACCGCGACCCAGCAGGCGCTGGCCGAGGGGGCCGAACTGATTCTGGGTCCGTTGACCGCCGATGCCGTCGGGCTGGCGGGCGCGATCGCCAAATCCTACGACACCCCGCTGATCGGGTTTTCCTCCACTGCGAGCGTGGCCACCGATGGGGTCTATCTGCTTAGCGTATTGCCCGAAGCCGAGATCATGCGGGCCCTCACCTACGCACGGGCACAGGGCCGCAACACGATTGCCGCGATCATTCCCGATACCCCACTGGGCAACGCTCAGGCCGACGCTCTGCGACTGGCGGCAGGAGAAGCCGGCATGCAGATCGTTGCGATTGAAATGTTCGATGGCGAAGCACGGGCCCGAACCGCCGTCGAACGTCTCGCCCCGGCCATGCGCTCCAACCTGGTCGATACGCTCTATATTCCCGATCGCGCCACGGCGCCCAGTTTCGGCATATTGCTCGATGCGGCCCGGCTGCCGCGTGAGCGGGTGCTGATCGTGGGATCGGCAGACTGGGAGGGTGACGCAGCCATTCTCAACCAGCCCTTTCTGGCCGGCGCTGTCTATCCGGCAATCGATCCGGCGGGGCTTGAGGCGCTGACGCCGATCTATCGTTCGCGGTTCGGCGGCGAGCCGCATCAGTTGACGACCCTGGCCTATTCGGCGGTGCTGCTTGCCAACACGCCCAGCCTGAGCCTTGCAATGCCACCTTACGGGACCGGTCTGGTTTCACCAGCAGGGTTCACGGGGCGCGACGGGCCGTTCCGGCTCCATTTCGACGGGCGCGGAGAATATGGGCTGGTCATGCGGCAAGTGGGCGCGCAAGGCGCCGTCACCATCGACGCAGCCCGGCTGGGCGGCCTGCCGCTGGCTTCGAGCGGCGGAGCGAGCATTGATGCGGGCATTCCGCCGGCGGCGGAATTTCGCTAGGCGGCCAGATCGGCCACCACCGCATCGAGCACCGGCCAGCCCTTGTCGGTCACCCGCAGGCGGCCATTGGGAAGGGTTTCGATGAAGCCGATGGATTTGAGGAAATCGATCTGGGTGGCGGTGAGCGCGCGGCGGGCGAGGGCCTGATAGCGGGCCGGATCGATGCCTTCACGCAATCTCAGGCCCATGACGAGATATTCGTCGCCTTCCTCGTCCCAGGTCAGGGTATCGTCGGTGACCAGCCCATCGCCGGTCTCGATGACCTTTTCCCACCATTTGAACGGCATTTTTTCCGCCGCCGTGGCGTGGCGGGCGCCGCCCATGATCAGCCGGCCATGGGCGCCCGGGCCGATGCCGGCATATTCGCCATAGCGCCAATAGATCAGGTTATGCCGGCTTTCCTGACCGGGGCGGGCGTGGTTGGAAATCTCATAGGCGGGCAGACCGTAGGACGCCGTCAAGTCCTGGGTCATTTCGAACATGTCGGCGGAAAGGTCTTCAGACGGCATTTTCAGTTTGCCGGCGTTGAACAGGTCGAAATAGCGCGTGCCCGATTCGATGGTGAGCTGGTAGAGCGAAAGATGGCCTTCCGAGAGCGCCAGGGCCTCGGTGAGCTCGTCTTCCCACTGGCCCAGCGTCTGGTCGGGGCGGGCATAGATGATATCAAAGCTCGAGCGATCGAAGATCGATTGCGCCAGCCGCACGGCGGCCACCGCATCCTCGACCGAATGCAGCCGCCCCAGGCGGGCCAGCGGCTCGGGGCGCAGCGATTGTACGCCCAAAGACACGCGATTGACCCCGGCGGCGCGATACCCGCGGAAGCGCTCGGCTTCGACCGAGGTGGGGTTGGCTTCTAGGGTGATTTCGACCGTGTCGGCGACCTGCCAATTTTTAGCGATGGCATCAAGAATTGTGCCGACCGAAGCCGGCTTCATCAGCGAAGGCGTGCCGCCGCCGAAAAATATCGATTCGACCAGCCGCTCGGGCGCCCGCCGCGCGGTGGTCTCGATCTCTTTAACATAAGCGCTAACGAAGCTGTCTTCGTCGAACTTGCCGTGGTGAACATGGGAATTGAAGTCGCAATAGGGACATTTGGCCGCGCAGAACGGCCAATGGATATAGATCCCGAATGCATTATTGGCGCTCAAAGCACGTCCTTCACGAATTTGGCAAAGGCGCGGGCGCGATGGGACAGGCCTTCCTTGCCAGGGGCCCAGGAATGTTTTTCCTCGGCGCTCATCTGGCCGAACGTTTTCTCATATCCATCGGGCTTGAACATGGGGTCATAGCCGTGCCCCGAATCCCCGACGGGCGGCCAGACCAGCGTGCCGGGCGCCAGCCCCTCGAAAATCATGTCGGTACCGTCGGGTAGGGCGAGGCAGAGGACGGCATTGAACTGGGCCGTGCGTTGATCGGGCTCGGTCGCGCCCTTTTCGACGAGCAGATCCTGCACCTTTTGCATGGCGTTGGTGAAATTGCGCGGCACACCGGCCCAGTCGGCGGTGTAAACCCCGGGCTGGCCGTCGAGCGCGTCGACCGAAATGCCCGAATCGTCGGAAAGGGCGATCTCGCCTGTGGCTTTCGCGGCTGCATGGGCTTTGAGGCGCGCATTCTCGATGAATGTGGTGCCGGTTTCTTCAGGCTCAGGCAGGCCCAGATCGCCGGCCGAGACGATATCGAGGCCGAAGTCTTTCAGCATGTCCTGAAATTCGACCAGCTTGCCCTTGTTGTGGGTGGCCAGAACCAGCCGGTCGCCGCGCTTGAGCCTGATGGTCATGACGCCCCCAACACGGCGCGCTGGAGTTCGACCAGTTCGGCGATGCCTTTCTGGGCAAGCCCGATCAGTTCGGCCAGCTCCTGGGTGGAAAAGGGCTCGGCTTCGGCCGTCCCCTGGATTTCGACGAACTTGCCCGAGCCGGTCAGAACGAAATTGGCGTCGGTATCGGCCTCGCTGTCTTCGAGATAATCGAGATCAAGCACCGGGGTGCCGCGATAGACACCGCACGAGACGGCAGCCACATGGTCGCGGATCGGATCGCCCTTCAACAGCGAGCGTTCCTTCATCCAGAAGACCGCTTCCGAGAGTGCAACAAAGGCGCCGGTGATCGACGCTGTGCGCGTGCCGCCATCGGCTTCAAGCACGTCGCAGTCGAGAACGATCTGGTTTTCGCCCAAAGCCTGCATGTCGACAACGGCACGCAGGGAGCGCCCGATCAGACGCTGGATCTCCTGGGTGCGGCCCGATTGTTTGCCCGCGGTCGCCTCGCGGCGGGTGCGCGAGCCGGTGGCACGGGGCAGCATGCCGTATTCGGCCGTCACCCAACCAAGACCCTGTCCGCGCCGCCAGGGCGGAAGCGAGGTCTCGACGCTGGCGGTGCACAGAACGCGGGTGCGCCCGAATGCAACGAGGCACGAGCCCTCCGCCTGCGGCGCGACGCCCCGTTCAATCGTTACATCGCGCATCTGATCGCTTGCCCGTCCGCTTGGCCGCATAAAAACTGTCTTCCCGGTGTCTGTTGGCTGATATGGTTACCAGCCTCTTAACCGTTCGAGAAGGCCGGAACAAGCGCGCCTCACTTGGCGGTACCCTGGTTTTCTCCTACTTAGTTAATGGCAATCGAAACAAAGACAGCTTGCCGCGCCCCGGCATGGCATCTTGAGTGGGTCGCGCGGTCGAACCGAAAAAACCTGCAACTTTTTCTGACCGCGCTCCGGAATGGTGAATATGGACAGAAACACGATAAATTCGTCAGAATTTTTAGAGGCACTTTCGACACGCAGTCAGGACATCTTCCGGCGGCTGGTCGAGCGTTATCTGGAAACCGGCGAACCCATCGGGTCGCGGGCCATTTCCAAGATGCTCGACATGCAGCTTTCCCCGGCCTCGGTGCGCAATGTGATGGCCGATCTCGAGGAGCTGGGCCTGATTGCCGCGCCGCACACTTCGGCGGGGCGGGCTCCCACCCAGGAGGGGTTGCGGTTTTTCGTCGACGCCATGCTCGAAGTGGGGGCCGTGGACGAAACCGAGCGCGACCAGATCTCGCGCACCGTTTCGGGTGGAAGCCGGTCGGGACGGGTCGAGGACCTGCTCAACGAAGCGAGCGCCCTGCTTTCAGGCCTTTCGCACGGCGCGGGCATGGTCATTGCCGCAAAGGCCGACATGGTGCTCAAGCATGTCGAATTCGTCCGGCTCGATCCTGAGCGGGCCATGGCCATTCTTGTGGGAGAAGACGGACAGGTCGAAAACCGCATCATCGCCCTGCCGCCGGGGCTGACGGCGAGCGCCCTGACCCAGGCGTCCAATTTTCTCGCCCATCATATCGTGGGCAAGACGCTGCAGCAGGCGCGCGATTCGATCCGCCAGCAATCGGAAAACCAGCGCGCCGAACTCGATGCCATCGCGCAACGGCTTGTGGATTCCGGGCTCGCCTCGATGATCGAGGCCGATACGTCCGCTCCGACGCTGATCGTGCGGGGCCGGGCCAACCTGATCGATGACACGATGGCGTCCGACGATCTGGCCCGGGTGCGCCAATTGTTCGACGAGATCGAAACCAAGCAGGGGTTGATCGATCTGTTGAACGATGCGGAAACCGCCCAGGGGGTGCGCATCTTTATCGGTTCGGAAAACAAGCTGTTTTCGCTCTCGGGCTCGTCGGTCGTGCTTTCGCCCTACAAGGACGCCAATGACAAGGTTGTGGGGGTGCTGGGGGTTATCGGGCCGACACGGCTCAATTATGCGCGCATCGTCCCGGTAGTCGATTACACGGCGCATGTGGTTTCAAAGCTGATTTCGCGAAAGGGCGAGCTTTAGGGCCTGTCAGGCTCGAGCTTTGATTTGTCGGCTTTTTGCCACGAGGCTTGAAAAATTTCCGCCCTTGGCCGATATGGCAGCCAAGCTTAATTTCCCCAATCGTTGAAAGAGCAATGATGAGCGACGACAACACGACGCCAGAGCCGAACGACGACATCGATCCGCGCCCCGACGCCGAAGAGGCCGAAGCGGTTTCCACCGAGCCGACGGCTGAAGAGCGCATTGCCCAGCTCGAGGCCGAAAAGGACCAGCTGCGTGACCAGGTGCTGCGCACCGCCGCTGAAATGGACAATCTGCGCAAGCGCACCGAGCGTGAAGTTTCCGACACGCGCTCTTATGCCATTGCCGGGTTTGCCCGCGACATGCTGGTGGCCACCGACAATCTCTCGCGTGCCCTTATGGTCATTCCCGCCGAATTGCGGGAAAACGCCGACGGGACACTCAAATCCCTGATCGAGGGGATCGAGATGACCGAGCGCGAAATGCAGCGGCTCTTGCAAAAGAACGGCGTGACACCGATCGTGGCGGAGGGCGAAAAGTTCGATCCCCACCGCCATCAGGCCATGTTTGAGGTGCCCGATGCCTCGGTGCCCGAGGGCACTGTGGTTCAGGTGGTCCAGACCGGATACGCCATCGGCGAGCGCGTGTTGCGCCCGGCCATGGTGGGAGTCGCCAAGGGCGGCAACAAACCGGCCCCCAAACCCGACGCCGAACCCGGTGAAGGGCTCGACACATCGGCCTGACAAAATTTGATGCAAAGCGGGGGGCGTGCTTGAAGGGTCCTCCCCCCCTCCTTATATAGCCAGCAAGCCCGGGAAACCGGGCCAAATCCATCCCCCAGAGGGGTCCGGCACGACCGATCAATGCGATGCCGCAACGTGAATGGGCGCGTTGAGGGGTCAGGGCCAAATTTAGGACTCGCTCGAGAAATGAGGTTTCGGAATGGGAAAAGTAATCGGTATTGACCTGGGCACGACCAATTCGTGCGTCGCCGTCATGGACGGCAAAACTCCTAAAGTGATCGAGAACGCCGAAGGCGCGCGCACCACACCCTCGATGGTGGCCTTTTCGAACGATGGTGAGCGCCTCGTGGGCCAGCCGGCCAAGCGTCAGGCCGTGACCAATCCCGAAGGCACGCTGTTCGCCGTCAAGCGCCTGATCGGGCGCCGGTTCGAAGACCCGATGGTCACCAAGGACAAGG
>NZ_CAXAXY010000083.1:0-12608 GCF_963972885.1 uncultured Pelagibacterium sp.
ATAAAGCCGACCGCACCGATCGCGACCATGGCCATCACCATGCCCAGATATCCGAAGATGGGCTTGCGCGAGAAGGTCGAGATGATGTGGCTGATGATGCCGAAGCCCGGCAGGATCATGATATACACTTCAGGGTGACCGAAGAACCAGAACAGGTGCTGGAACAGGATCGGATCGCCACCGCCCGCCGGATCGAAGAATGCCGTGCCGAAATTGCGGTCCGTCAACAGCATGGTGATGGCGCCGGCAAGAACCGGAAGGGCCAACAGCAGCAGGAACGCGGTGACCAGCACCGACCAGGCAAAAAGCGGCATCTTGAACATAGTCATGCCCGGAGCACGCATGTTCAGGATCGTGGTGATGAAGTTGATGGCACCAAGGATCGAGGACGCGCCGGCCAGATGGAGCGAGAGAATCGCGTAGTCCATGGCCGGGCCGGGCTGACCCGAGGTCGAAAAGGGCGGATAGATCGTCCAGCCACCGCCGACACCCATGGCGCCCGGAGGGCCTTCCATGAACAGGCTCATCAGGAGCAGCAGGAAGGCGGGTGGCAGGAGCCAGAACGAAATGTTGTTCATGCGCGGAAACGCCATGTCCGGCGCGCCAATCATGAGCGGCACGAAATAGTTGGCAAAACCACCGATCATGGCCGGCATCACCATGAAGAACACCATGGTAAGACCGTGCGCGGTCGTGAACACGTTGAACATGTGCTTGCCGGCATCGATCGAGGCGTCGCCGCCAACGCCATAGACCATCTGGGCCAGGCCGGGGAAAATCTGGATGCCCGGCTCGGCCAACTCCCAGCGCATGAAGCCCGAAAGCCCGCCGCCGATGATGCCGGCGACGATCGCGAAGATCAGGTAGAGGACGCCGATGTCTTTATGGTTGGTCGAATAGACCCACCGCTTCCAACCGGCGGGAGCTCCGTGTGCGGCATCGGAATGAGCTGCTTCAGCGTGTGCCATGTTCTTACCTTCTAATTCTCTTGCCGCTTACTGGATCGACGCCATCAGCGCAGTGTTGGCGTCGGCCAGGCTGCCTTCTTCCGCAGCCGCCAACCATGTATCGAACTGGTCCTGCTCGACGACGCGTACCGCGATGGGCATGAACGAGTGATCCTTGCCGCAAAGTTCAGAGCACTGGCCATAGTAAATACCGGTTTCACGGGCATAGAACCAGGTTTCGTTGTTGCGGCTGGTGACCGCGTCGACCTTGATGCCGAAGGACGGGACGGCAAAGGCGTGCAGCACGTCAGCGGCGGTGACGAGCACGCGGACCGTGGTGTTGACGGGAACAACCAGTTCGTTGTCGACGGCCAGAAGGCGTGGCTGGTCGGGCTTGTTGGCTTCGCGCTGCTCTTCATCGAGCATGATCGAAACGAAGTCGACGCCCTCGTCCATATACTCATATCCCCAGTACCACTGGTAGCCGGTCGCCTTGATGGTGAGGGACGGCTCGGGGACTTCGACGTCGCCGCCGAAAATCTGCGACCCGAGATAGGTACGCTCGCCATCCGGAATGGTCTGCTGATCGGCCAGAACGCCAAATGAGGGAATGGCGATCACAAAGAGAACCAGAACCGGAACCACGGTCCAGACGATCTCGATGAGCGTATTGTGCGTCACCTTCGATGGGGTTGGATTGGTGCGCTGGTTGAAGCGCACGATCACAACGATCAGCAGCACCAGAACGAGCAGCACGATCGCGGTGATGATCCACATCAAGAGGTTGTCATGGAACGCGATAATCGAATCCATGATCGGGGTAACCGCGGGCTGAAAGCCGATCTGACCTGGAACGGCATGACCGACCTGCTGAGCCGAGGCTATTGCCGGGATCAGCGCAAAAAACAGCGCGGCGAGTGAGGCTCTGACCAGACGGAAAGAAAATCCTGTCACCTGGACTTCTCCTGAACGTAATTTTTGTTATTGCGCTCCCTAGCATGTCCGCTCCGCGTGGCAAACGCCGCACGCTCCCGACTCATACTGGGGTGCCCGATTTTTCTCGTGGCAGCTAAACCACATGTTTTTGACCAAGGCAATTGGACTGGAGGTCACATTTCGTGCGTCAAATTGCGCCAATGGCGCCTTATGGGTGCCCCAGTTGTGGGATTTGTGCCCGGTTTGGCCCGCTCGTGTTGACAAGAACCGCCCTGCTGCCCGACACATCACAACAACCGCCCGCTTGCCGGGAACTGCCAGGAGACAATAGCTTTCATGCGCCATCTCGCACCACTTGCCGCCATTGTGGCCTCCCTTTGCCTCGCCGGCCCGGCAGCCGCGCAGGGCGCTGTCCGCTCCCAGCATGGAGATTGGCAGATGACCTGCGACCTGGTGCCCGGGGCGACCGAGGAACAATGCGCGCTGATCCAGAACGTTACAGCCGAAGATCAGCCCAATGTCGCGCTTTCGGTGATCGTGCTCAAGACGGCCGATCAGGAAGCACGGCTGTTACGCGTCCTGGCACCGCTGGGCGTACTTTTGCCGAACGGGCTCGGGCTCAACATAGACGGCGAGGATCTGGGCCGCGTCGCGTTCGTTCGCTGCCTGCCCAATGGCTGCGTTGCCGAAGTGGTCATGGATGACGAGTTGATGAGCCAGCTCTCAGACGGCGAGAATGCCATTTTCATCGTGTTCCGCACACCCGAAGAAGGAATCGGCATTCCCGTTTCGCTCAATGGATTCGACGAGGGCTTTGCCGCCCTGCCCTGACGTCCGGACACAAAAAAGCCGGACCGCAAGCGGTCCGGCTGGGGCTAGGAAACAAGGTCATAGGCAAAATCGACCCTGTTTCGGTCGGGCTCTCTTTGGACGGCCAGACGTACCGGCAAAATACGCCAAGCCAAGAGCCCGATCAGGACTTCAGCAAGGGGTCACTGAAGCCATTGGGCTGCGCGCGCGTTGCGGCGCGCATCGAGAAGCTGGCCGGCGGCAGCACCGCCATGGCGCATTGCTTCTGCGATATCGTAACGGGTCAAACCCATGTCGCTGAGCAGCGATGCATCCATCTGCATCATCGAGCGCAGCGTCGAACGGCGCATACCGGCACCGGCGCGGGATTTAAAATTGAACAGGGCCATGATCTTACTCCATCACCCCATCCACTCTATCGTTTTGATAGAGTTTAATGGGAGGCTTGTGTCTGACCGGTAGATAGGGGCTTGCCCTCCATTATTCAAACAAATAGATTTCATTCTCACGATCAATTTTTGTGATGGATTTGGCGATGGCCAGCCCCCTCGATCTGGACCAGTTGCAGACCTTCTGCGCCATTGCCGATTGCGGCAGCTTCACCGAGGCCGCGCGGCGGGTATACAAGACGCAATCGGCGGTTTCGATGCAGATCAAGCGGCTCGAAGAGCGGCTGGGACAGCCCTTGTTTCTGCGCGACGGACGCAAGGTTTCGCTGACCACGGAGGGCGAGGCGCTTTATGCCCGCGCCCGTCGCATGCTCAAGATCAACGCCGAGATCGTCGACATGTTCTCCAAGGACGATCTGGTGGGTAATATCCGCTTTGGCGTGCCTGACGATTATGCGGTCAAGCTCTTGCCGGTGATCCTGTCGAGCTTTCAGCGCACCCATCCGCGCATTACCGTCGACGTGCGCTGCCAGCCCTCCGAGGAGCTTTTGGCCGGTATGCGGTCGGGCCGGTACGACATCATCGTTTTCACGCAAGGGACCATGCATGAATTCGGCGAATTGTTCCGGACTGAAAAGATGTACTGGGTGGCAAGCCATGGCGGCCGCGCGCTGGCGTCCGATCCCCTGCCTCTGGCGTGCGGTCCGTCCTACTGCACATGGCGGGCCGATGCGGTCGAGGCGCTCAACCGCATCAACCGCGATTTCCGCATTGCCTATACCTCCTCTAACGCCACGGCGATTTCGTCGGCGGTCCTCTCGGATCTCGCTGTCGGATTTCTGCCCGAAAGTGCATTGCAGCCGGGGATGCGAGTGATTTCACAGGAACAGGGCCTGCCGCGCCTCAACGAGGCGCAAATCGCTCTGTTGCGTGCATCCCATGCCTATGGCGGAATTTACGACGCCCTGGCGACCCATATCGTGGAAAGCATGGGAAACCTTCCCGGCTCTTTTTACGCACGCGACGAAGCGACAGCCGAACCATCGGCCGCCGAGTAGCCGATCAGTCCTCGAACAGGTCCGGGGATACATCGATTCCCTTGTGCCGCGCAGCGCGAATAGTGGCCGTCATTGCCCTTGTGTCACGCTCGAAGGCGCGGGCTTCCACCAGTCGATCCTCCGGAGCGGCATTGGCGGCCGGCAGGTGGAGTTCGAGCAGGCGGGCGCGCTCGTTGTTTACTGCGGCGCTAATGGTCAGGTAGCGCAAAACCGCCTCAAGCTCGGCCTCGGAAAATCCCGAGGTCATCAGGGCGCCAATCTCTGCGAACTGCCCGAATATCCGCGCGACAATCGTTCTGGTGAACGGCGTCAGCTCGACCCAGATCTTGCGCCGGTCGGCTTCGTCGCGCTTGCGCACAATATATCCGGCCGTTTCCAGACGGTCGATGAGGGCCGTCACGGCCCCCGTGGTCAGGCCCGCCTGCTCGGCCAGTTGACCGGCCGTCATTCGCTGGTTCTGGTCGATCAAATCGAGGCAGCGTCCGTCGGTCCGGTTGATGCCGAGGAACCGGTTCATGACTTCATCGAAGCGCGCATTGGCCACCTGGTCCAATCGCACGGCCTGAGAGAGGCGCCCGCCAATCGACATCCGGCTTGACACTCCATTATCTTGATCGCTAAGATAATTATATATCAAGTTATCTCCATGGGCCAGCCGAAAATGACGACAGAGTTTCCGGAGACGATGATTTCAGCATACGGGCTGAAGCGGGTTTACAAGACAGGGAAATCGGAAATCAACGCAGTTCGCGGCGTCGATCTTACGGTCAAGCGGGGCGAGATTGTCGGTTTTCTCGGACCAAATGGCGCCGGCAAGACAACAACGCTCAAGATGTTGTGCACGCTACTCGAACCCACGGACGGATCGGGCACCGTTGCCGGTTGCGATCTGCGCGCCGATTCCGAAGGCGTGCGGCGGCGTATCGGTTATGTTTCGCAGTCAGGCAGCACGCTGGGCGACGCATTGGCGGGCAACGAGATCGTCGACCATGCGCGGCTCTACGGCATCGACAGGAAAACGGCGGTCGAACGGGGCAAGGCGCTGCTCAAGGCCCTCGACCTCGAAGGTATCTGGGATCGCAAATGCAACGCGCTTTCAGGCGGGCAGCGGCGGCGACTCGATATCGTCATGGGCCTGATCAACGAGCCGATGCTTGTGTTTCTAGACGAACCCTCTACCGGACTGGACCCGCAGAGTCGCGCCAATTTGTGGGGCCACATCAGCAAATTGCGCGACGAGATGGGCACCACCGTGTTTATCACCACCCATTATATGGACGAGGCCGACCAGCTCTGTGACCGCATCCTCGTCATGGATCACGGCGAAATCGTCGCCGAAGGCACGCAGGCCGAGCTCAAGAAGAAGATTTCCGGCGACATGGTGAGCATAACAGTGGCCGAAGAGACCCATGTTGCCGTCGCGGCCGAACTGGCCGCACAGCTTGAAGGGGCCGACACTCCGACCATCGAAGGGTGCACGGTCAGCCTGCATGTGCCCGAGGGCGGTTCGGTATTACCGCGCCTCTTGCGTGAACTCGACCGCAAGGGCGTCGAGATCATCGGCGTGGAACTCAAGCGCCCTACCCTCGACGATGTATTTCTGACCCTCACCGGGCGCTCGCTGCGCGAAGCGGCATAAGGGAGACCGCGGCAATGCGCTATTTAAACGAGACCCTTGTCGTCTTCCAACGCCAGCTTCGCCTGTCGCTGGCCAACCCGACATGGATGGCCATTTCCATTCTTCAGCCGATTCTCTATCTCACCCTGTTCGGGCCCTTGCTCGAGCAGGTTGCGGCAACGCCGGGCTTTCCGCCAGGTGACGCCTGGGCTGTTTTCGTACCGGGATTGCTGGTCCAACTCGGCATTTTCGGTGCTTCGTTCGTGGGCTTCGGAATCATTGCCGAATGGCGGTCCGGGGTCATCGACCGGATGCTCGTCACTCCGGCAAGCCGGTGGTCATTGATCGGCGGGCGCGTACTGCACGATACGCTTATGGTCATGGTGCAGGGCGCCATTCTGGTGGCTGCCGCGACGCTGATGGGCTTGCGCGCGCCGCTTGAGGTCATCATCCTGGGGCTTATGCTGGTGGGACTTCTGGGCGCCGCGTTTTCAGCCATCTCTTATGGAGCGGCGCTCTCGCTCAAAAGCGAGAATGCCTTTGCCCCACTCATCAACATGTTTGCGCTGCCCATCCTGCTGCTCTCGGGCATCTTGCTGCCCATGACGCTGGCTCCGGGCTGGTTGCAGATCGCGTCCGATTTCAACCCGATCAAACATGTCGTCGATGGACTGCGCGCCGTCTATCGCGGCGAAATCCTTGCCCCGGAAACGTTGCTCGGTTTTGCCATCGCGCTGATTTTCGTTCTGATCGGCGCCTGGTTTGGCGCACGGGTGTTCAAAGCGCAGACAAAGTAGTTCAGGCGGCGTGGCGGGCCATGCCGTAGTCGGAAAAGGCACGACTGATATCGCCGTTCCACTCGCCGCGATAGAGGTCCAAGAGGCGCTCTGCAGGCGTCTTGCCGGTCTCGATCGTGTAATCGAGGGGCTTGAGGAACACGGTTTCGTCGGCCCCTTCCCAATTGAGTTTGTTACGGGCCTTGAGCCCGGATCGCGCAATCGCCAACGCCTGCTTGGCGATATCGAACAGGGTACCATTTCTGAACGGCGTCTTGAGCCCCAGACGCGGGACCTCGTCGCGCAGCCTCTGGCGCTCCTCGTCGGTCCAGTCCCTGACCAGATCCCAGGCCGCATCGAGTGCAGTCTGATCGTAGAGCAGCCCGACCCAAAAGGCGGGAAGCGCACATATGCCCTGCCAGGGCGCCCCATCGGCGCCGCGCATTTCGAGGAACTGTTTCATGCGCACTTCGGGAAAAAGAGTGGACAGATGGTCTTCCCAATCCTTGATGGTTGGAAGTTCACCCGGCAATTGCGGGAGCTTGCCATCAAGGAAGGCGCGGAAACTTTCGCCGGCGCAATTGACGTATTCGCCCTTACGGATGACGAAATACATCGGCACATCGAGCGCATAATCGACATAGCGCTCAAAGCTCATGCCGTCCTCGAACGCAAACGGCATCATGCCGGTACGATCCTTGTCGGTGTTGAGCCAGATATGGGAGCGGAATGAGAGAAGGCCGTTCGGTTTGCCCTCAAGGAATGGCGAATTGGCAAACAGCGCAGTCGCCAAAGGCTGCAGCGCCAGGCTAACCCGCATCTTCCTCACCATGTCCGCCTCGGACGCGAAATCGAGGTTGACCTGCACGGTGGCCGAGCGGAACATCATGGAGGTGCCGAGCGTGCCGACCTTTTCCATATAGGGTTTCATGATGCCATACCGGCTCTTGGGCATGACGGGTATTTCATCGAGCGTCCATGTGGGCGTTACGCCAAGACCGAGGAAGTCGATGCCCATCGGATCGGTGAATTTGCGTAAGAGTTTCAGGTGCTCATTGGCCTCGGTGCAAGTCTGGTGGATGGTCTCCAACGGCGCACCGGAAAGCTCGAATTGCCCGCCAGGTTCGAGCGAAATCGCGCCGCCACCCAAGGGGTTGTTGAGGCCGATTACCTTGTCGCGATCATAATAGGGAAGCCATGCGGTTTCAGCCTGCACCTTGTCGAGCAGCGCTCCGATGCCACGCTCGCCCTCATAGGGGACGGGCCGATGGTCGTCGCGATAGAAAGTGAATTTCTCGTGCTCGGTTCCGATCCGCCAATCGGACTTTGGCTTGTTGCCGCGCGAAATCGCCTCGATCAACTGGCTTTTGGATTCGATCGTGGGCGAAGGCGTGTCGGCCATAGAATACCTCAAGAAATAAGGGCATGGTCCCATGCCAGTGCGGCGACAATAGCGGGCGCTGATTTCAGATCAATACCCTTTATCGTCATCTTACGATAAATCTACCAGTCACCGGCTACGGCCTGAATCAGGGCCAGCGCGGCCACCACCGCCGTGTCGGCGCGCAGGATTCTCGGTCCCAGGCTGATCGGCACCACAAAATCGCGTTCAAGCAATGTTTCGCGCTCCTCCTCGGAAAATCCGCCCTCCGGGCCGATCAATAGCCCTAATCGCCTCCCTTTTAGCCGGTTGAGCGTTTCGACCGGGGAAGCCGAAGCGGCCGCCTCATCGCAAAAGATCAAAATGCGGTCGGCATGGATATCGCGCCAACTGGCCAGAAGTTTGTCGAAACTGATCTCGGGCGAAATCTCGGGTACGCTGAGCACCTCGCATTGCTGAGCCGCCTCAATGGCATGGGCTTTGAGCTTATCGGGGTTCAGGCGGGCATTTTGCACATAGCGGGTGATGACCGGCTGGAGCTTGCCGGCGCCCATCTCGGTTGCCTTCTGGATCTCGTAGTCGAGACGCTTGATCGGTGCAAAACCGAACCAGAGATCGTTGGCCGGAGTTTGTTGGGCGCTTCGCTCGATCAGACGCAGCGACACCAGTTTCTTGGCGACTTGCACGATCTCGGCAAGAAAGGCGCCGTCCTGACCATTGAAGACAATGCAATTGTCTCCCGGGGCCCTGCGCAAGACGTTCACCAGATGGTTGGTCTGGTCTTTGTCGAGGTCAATTTCGGCGCCGTTCGACAGCGGGGTTTCGACATAGAGGCGCGGCAGGGTCTTATGGGTACGCGGCATGGGGCGGTTGACTTGAGCTTGTGAGCGGTTAGAGCCTTTTTGCCAGACAATGATGCGGCACAAAAGGCTATCCATGCACGAGAACACTCCGGGCTCTGTCGCCGATGCTCCGAAAGGCAATTGGGTCGACCGTTATGCACCAGCCTACGCCAAGCCCTATCTGCGCATGTCGCGGCTCGACCGACCGATAGGCTACCAGCTTCTGTTCTGGCCATGCGCCTACGCCTTGGGACTGGTCAGTGTCGCCACAGACAGCGCTTTCAACTGGTGGCATCTGGTCCTGTTTTTCATCGGCGCCATTGCCATGCGCGGTGCCGGTTGCACGTTCAACGACATTGTCGATCGGGACATCGACGACAAGGTGGCCCGAACGCGGTCACGGCCCATTCCGTCCGGGCAGGTCAGCGTGAAGCAGGCGGCAATCTGGCTGGTGGCGCAATCGCTGGTCGGGCTTGCGGTGCTGGTCCAGTTCAATGGATTTGCCATTCTCCTCGGTATCGCCTCGCTGGTGCTGGTGGCGATCTATCCGTTCATGAAGCGTGTCACGTACTGGCCACAGCTTTTTCTCGGGCTGGCCTTTTCGTGGGGCGCGCTTCTGGGCTGGGCCACGGAAACGGGGGCTCTGGCCTGGCCCGCGCTGGTTCTCTATCTGGGATGCATCGCCTGGACCATCGGATACGACACCATCTATGCGCTGCAGGATGTCGAAGACGATGCGCTAATCGGGGTGAAATCGACTGCACGGCTGGTCGGTTCTGACGTCAAGCCGTTCGTTGCGGCATTTTATGCATTGGCAGCGGTCCTATGGAGCGTTGCGGCACTGATGGTGGGCGCTGGACTTGTGTTCTTCGTCCTTTTCCTTTTGACAGTGGCTATGCTGGCCTGGCAGGTGGCGACCATCCAGCGCACCAATGGCGCGCGCAGCCTGATGCTGTTTAAATCCAACCATTGGCTGGGCGCTGCTCTGACAGCGGCATTCGTTATTGAGGGGCTATTCTAGGCACCAAATGCAAACGCCCCGCCAGTGGCGGGGCGGTATCTGCTTTCAGAGGTCGCAGGGAGTACGATCAGGCCTGCTTTTCACCGGGCTTGCGACGGCGGGCGAAACGAGTGCGACGTTCGGCTTCTGCCGAGAGCATGCGTCGGCCGTTTGAATTGCCAACTATGACGCCGTCGATCTGCTGGGAGTAGGCAACAAGCGCACCATCGCCAGAGCGGATGTAGAGGGGCAGCCGCAGTTTGCGGCCCCAGTTCTGCCATTCGGCCACGACGTTGGAATTGCCTTCTTCCTCAAAGACCCGGTAATTGAGGTCGTCATTTGAATGGATCAGTTCAATTGCGCTCGAGAGATTGCCCTCGTCGGTGATCCGGGTGGAGACGGCAACGCCGACATATTCGGCAACGGGAACCTTGATCTTGACCGTGACGCCACTCTTGTCGAGTTTGCGCCGCACGGTCACGGTCATCATGTCGTCGCGCCGGCCATTATCATTGGCCGCGTTATGAACCCGATGCCGCGGATAGACCGCGCCTTGCAAAAGAGTCGATGGAAACCCATCGACGATCATGCCGAAAACCATTGTGAGCCTTCCTGTCAACTTCCGAGAGCTTTTTGTTTTGGTGCTCTCTTTTCGTTGGAGCCAATCTAGCGCGGCGCTCTCATCATCGGCTTAAAAAACGGGGTTAAGTTTCTCTTGTGTGAAAATGGGTTAGCGGAATCTCACCCTGTGTAAGAAGCGATTAACCGCACCGCTTGCGCGCACCCGATTATCAGCCTAACAAGGGCGTAAAGTGCCGCCCGCGCCAGCGGAGGGCGCGTGACATTGATCGGTTTGGGAGTGGGCATGCCCACCACTGTCCCCCAGGGCATTAAAGACGATATCAAGCTGCTTAAATCGGCAGCGGTCCATGCGGGGATCATCGCGCTCGGTTTTTTCAGAACCGACATGCGAACCTGGACAAAAAATATCACATCTCCCGTTTCGGAAGCCGATATCGCGGTCGACAATTTTCTGTCCGGCGCCCTGCGGGCCGCGCGCCCCGATTACGGGTGGCTTAGCGAGGAAACCGCAGACTCCCCTGCTCGCCTCGAACATCGGCGCATTTTCATCGTCGATCCCATCGACGGGACGCGCGGATATATACGCGGGGAAGACAGCTGGACGATTTCGCTGGCCGTTGTCGAAGACGGAGTCGCAGTCGCCGGTGTCGTCTATGCGCCGGCGCGCGATGAGATGTATGTGGGCGGGCTGGGCCTGGGGGCGACGTGCAACGACGTGCCACTGCAAGCCGAGCACGCGCGTTCGGAATCTCCCCTCATTCCGGCACCGGCCGCCGTGCATCACGAACTCGCCGCCCTCGGGCTGAGCTATACAAAAGGCCCAGCCTATCCTTCTCTTGCCTACCGGCTGGTGCAAGTGGCCGCCGGCAAACTCGATGCGGCGGTTGCACGGCGCGGCGCCCAGGATTGGGATATCGCGGGCGCCGACATCATCCTTTCGGAAGCAGGCGCGCGGTTTGAGGACGTCTGTCTGGGCACCCCGCGCTACAACGGCGCCGATACGCGCCACGCGGCGCTTGCCGCGACGGCCGACATTTCACTATTATCGCCCTTGTGCGATGCCTTGCGCGTCGTTTATGGCTGCCCGCAACCCGATTCCGACAATCCAGAACCACAGGCTTAAGGCATGAGCGAAGCACCGGCCAAACAATTGCTCCACCTCGTCATCGGCGGAGAGATGTCCGCTCTGGAGGGCGTCGAGTTCAAAAATCTCGATGAAGTCGATATCGTGGGTGTCTATCCCAATTATGCTTCGGCCTATGCGGTCTGGAAACAGAAGGCGCAGATGACCGTGGATAATGCCGAGATGCGCTATTTCATCGTGCACATGCACAAGCTGCTGGATCCGGCCCAACCCAGCTGAAAGCGCGCTATTTCTCGCCGATGGACCGTTGGTAGGCCGTAAAGGCCGCCTGTGCGTCGGCGTAAGCCTCCTGCCTGTCCACACTCCAATAGGCCAGATCCTCGATAGGGATGGGCGCGTTGGTGATCGCGCAGCGCACGAAGGTGCCCGGCTTGACGACGACATAGTCGGCATCGAGATAGCGTATCTTGGCTTCGGACGGCGCAAAACCGGAATCGAGAATATTCATGAGCGGCTTTCCTCTGCGCCTTGTTTAGCGGGCTTTGGGATGGCGGTCAAAACAGACTTTCCTGTTCGCCACCGCCGCCTTCCGAGCGCGGCTTCCTGCGCGGAATCGGGGGCGCACCGGAAACGGTTGCAGCAATCGAGCCCTGCGCCACGTCAATTGTCAGTGCATCACCGGGTTTGACGTCATCGGACGCACGCACGAGATTGCCGCCGGCATCGGTGACGAGAGCGAACCCCCGGGCCAGCACCTGATGATAGCTGACCGACGACAGCAACTTAGACAGCCCGTCGAGCCTGGCCCTTCGGGTCTCTGCGATGCGGATGAAGGCGGGATCCATGCGGTTGGAGATTGCATCGAGATGGCGGCGTCCCTGAGCGATCAGTGTCGTCAAAAGACCCGGGCGCAAACGGCTGGCGATGGGCGAAAACGCCACCCGCGCACGCCCTGCCCTTGTCTGCAAGCCATGGCGCCCGCGCGTGCTCGCGGTTTGCAGCCGATTGGCGGCGGCATCGAGCCTCTGGCGCAGCAGACCGATGCCCAGCCGCCCAGCAACGCGCTGGTGATCCATGGCCTTGGTGTGCTGAGCGGCACGCAAGCCAGAGCTCAATCTTGCCGTTGCCATATCGAGGCGCTGGCGCTGGGTGGACACCAGGTCAGCGGCCCGAGGCAATCCAGCC
>NZ_CAXAXY010000084.1:0-12407 GCF_963972885.1 uncultured Pelagibacterium sp.
GCCGGTGGCACGATTGGAGGTGAGAAGGCCAGGAGAGCCAAGCTCGAATGGCAATCAAAGCCCGAGGCGATATCGCCGTCGGTGGGTTTGGCATGCGCGACTGCATAAGCGCAAACTTATCCACCATCCTTCCAACGGATGCGATAAAGGTCGAAGCGGCGGTCGCGCAGGTTGCGCACCGCACCCTGCGAGCGGGCCCATTGCAGGGTCGAGAGGTTGAGATCGGCAACGACAACCATCTCCACGTTCTCGCTGGCTTCTGCCGCAATCCCGTCGCGGGCGAAGGGCATGTCCGAGGGCGTAAAGATCGAGGAATGAGCGTAGTTGATGTCGAGATTGTCGACATTGGCGAGGTTGCCGGTAATCCCCGAGGTCACGACATAGCACTGGTTCTCGATGGTGCGGGCCTGGCAGCAATATTTCACCCGCAGGTGACCCTGGCGCGTATCGGTGCAGTAGGGCACGAACATGATGCGGGCGCCCTGATCGGCGAGACGCCGGGCCACCTCGGGAAACTCGCTGTCGTAGCAGATCATCACCCCGATCGGACCGCAATCTGTGTCGATCACATCCACGGAATCGCCGCCCACGATGCCCCAATAATCCCGTTCGTCGGGCGTGGGATGCATCTTTTCCTGGGCGTGGACGGTGCCGTCACGCAAAAAGACATAGCAGACGTTCTGGATGTCCTCGTCTTCGGTGATCGTGGGATGGGTGCCACCGATGATGTTGATGTTGTATTTGAGCGCCATCTGCTGCATGCGCTCGATAAATTGCGGCGTGTATTCGGTCAGCCGCAGGATCGCCTCATGGGGCGGTTGCTCGGGTTCGCTCGAGAGCAGCATCAGAGTGAACAGTTCGGGAAAGACCACGAAGTCGGATGCGTAGTCCGCCGCCACGTCCGCGAAATATTCCATGTGCGTAAAAAACGCCTCAGCGTCGGCGAACCGGCGCGCCTCGAGCTGCACCGTGGTCACGCGCACGGTCTCGCGGCTGCGCCGGTGCGCCGGGCGTGCCTCGTCTTCTTCGTCATAGCGCGGATTGCGCCACACCATGAGCGCAGCGTGCCCCCCCGAAGCCTTGTCGTCGGGATGGTAATTGCGCAGCAACAATTCGGGCTCAAAGCCGAGCTTCATCTGAAAGCTGGCCACCGGATCGCGCACTTCGCGGTCCACCACAGCCTGGAAATACTGACTGGCGCGCGGATAGTCCTTCTTGTTGCGCCGATAACCCGGCAGGCGCCCGCCAAAGGCGATGCCCTTGAGCCAGAGTTCCTCGCACAACCGCTGGCGCGCCTCATAGAGCCGCCGACCAATTCGGCTGCGCTGGCGGCCCGGATCGACACACACTTCAACGCCATAGAGCCATTCGCCCTTGCCATTATGCAGCGAGCCATAACCGGCCCCGGTGATGTTTTCCCAGGTGTGCTGCTTGAAGATCTGCTTTTCGGCCAATTGCAGCGTTGCCGCATAGCCCACGATCTGCCCGTCATAGACGGCAACGAACTGGCCCTCGGGAAAGGCGTTGATCTGCCCGCGGATCGTGCCGGGAAGGTAAGGTCCTTCTTCGGGGTACACCCTCTGGGTCAGCTTGATGATGGCAGGGATATCGCGAATCTTGGCAGTCCGCACCTCAAGGAGCGGCTTGTCGGAAAGTTTGGGCACGGGGTGGAAACCTCGTTATCGATCAAATCAAAAATGGATTGTGCCGGCGGCGCGCCGTCAGCCTATAGCATGACAACGCCTCACCGCCACTTTTGCTCCCTTAGTGCGTCTCTTGCGCCACCAACTCAAGCGCTCGTCCATAAAGCGCCTCGCCGTCGATGCCGTTTTCAGCGGTTTCGGCAAACCAGTTGTCGATGGTTATCTGCGCTGCAGCACGCCAGCGTGCGGTCTCTTCGGCGTCGAGGGTCACTATCGTATTGCCTTCGGCCAGCGCCTGATCGCGGGCGACGATGTCATCGGAATCGTTGGCCGCTCCGAACCGTCCGGCCCATTCGATTCCCGAATTGGCGTCGATCACCGCCTTGAGGTCATCGGGCAGGCTCTCGTAGCTATCGCGGTTCATCACGAAGGCAAAGGTCTGGGTATAGAGCCCATGGTCACCCGAGAACTCGGTATGGTGGGAAACGATCTCGCTGGTGCGCAGCGCCATGGTCACCTGCCAGGGAATGGTTGCCGCGTCGATCACGCCCCGCGACAGGCTTTCAGGCACCTGCGGGACGGGCATGCCGATGGCCTCGGCCCCCAGATCGGTCAGCATGGCCGAGATGACCCGCGACCCACCGCGTACCTTGAGGCCGGCAAGATCCTCGAGTGTTTCAATGGGGCCGGAGGAATGAAAAACGCCAGGTCCATGGGTATGGACGGCAATCAGCTTGACGCCGGCAAACTCGTCCATGGCATTTTCTTCGACAAAGCGCTGGAAGGCACGCGAGGTGTCCTCGGCATTGGTGACGAGAAACGGCATTTCGAACACTTCGGACTTTGGAAAGCGACCGGGGGTATAGCCGAGCACCGTCCAGATCAGGTCGACAACGCCGTCCTGGGCCTGATCGAACAGATTGGCGGGCGCGCCGCCGAGGATCATTGAAGGATAATATTCGATCTTTATCCTCCCGTCCGACTGGTCCTCTATAGTCTCGGCCCACGGAATGAGGCCCTCACGCGGTACGCTGTCGGTCATGGGCAAGAATTGGTGCAACCGGAACGTGTACTCTTGAGCCGGCGCGGACGAAATAAAGGCAGCGCCACAAAGCGCTGCCGCGAACAGGGTTCTGGTGATCATGAATGGTCCCCAAATGCGCGGGACCAGCAAGGGTGCCTCTCACCCTGTGCGAGTTCGATCCCGCTCCGGGCGATCGGGATGGCCCGGGCGCCGGTTCCCCCGACGCCCGGATTGATTAGCCGATCACTGCTCCGGGCTCAACCGCAGAATCTGCCCAGGATCGGCGTCGGTAATGAGATAAAGCGCGCCATCAGGTCCCTCGGTTACATCGCGGATACGATGGGGAAAACCGTCTCCGAACAGGAACTCGTCGCCCAGCACCTCTTCGCCCTCGAGGTCGATGCGGATCAGGTCGGTGCCGGCAAGAGCCCCCATAAAGGCGTCACCCTGCCATTGGGGGAACAGATCGCCCGTGTAGAACGCCAGCCCGGATGGCGCCGGGGATGGTACCCAGGTCCGTTCGGCTTCCACCAGGTCGTCGGGCAGGTCTTGAGGCGGGTTGATGGGATCGCCCGAATATTCGGTGCCTTCGGTCAACAACGGCCAGCCGTAGTTTCCACCGGGCACGACCTTGTTGAGCTCGTCGCCGCCGCGCGGTCCATGTTCGGCCACCCAGAGCTGATCGGTTTGAGGATGCATGTCGGCACCCTGCATGTTGCGATGACCATAACTCCAGATTTCGGGCAACGCGCCTTGTGTATCGACAAAGGGGTTGTCCTCGGGCACCGACCCGTCGGGCAGGATGCGGATCACCTTGCCCAGGTGTGAATCGAGATCCTGCGCCTGAACGCGGAACTCGGCATCGGACCGCTCACCGGTGGTGATGAACAGATAGCCATCATTGTCGAACGTCAGCCGGGAGCCAAAATGCAGCGTCGAGGGCAGCTTGGGCTGTTGAGAGAAGATGACTTCGACATCGGACAATTGACTCCTGTCCTCGCTCAGAACCCCGCGTGCCACGGCCGTGGAATTTGTCCCGGCCTCATCGCCGGGTTCGGCGTAGCTCACATAGACATAGCGGTTGGATTCAAATTCGGGGTCGAGCGCCACATCGAGCAGACCGCCCTGCCCCTCGAAAACCACTTCGGGCACCCCCGTGATCGGATCGGAAATTGTCCCGTCTGCCGCAACATGGCGCAAATTGCCCGACCGTTCGGTCACCAACATGCTGTCGTCGGGCAAAAATACCATGCCCCATGGAAACTGCAGCCCCTCGACAACCGGATCGAGCGCCACAGCGCCGGCTTCGGTTTCATAGGTTTGGGCGATAGCGGGAGTCGTCAGTGCCGTTGCACACACAAGACCGGCAAGAGCTTGGCGGAACATTGGTTTCTCCTCTTGGATTGGCATAAAATGCCAACCCTGCGAGGCATGTCCGGTTCCGCTCGCCGGCGATCACGATGGTGTCAGTAGCCCGAGCCGCCGCCGGCCCCAAACCATTTTTCATAGTCAGAAACCAGCAGATGGATCGGATCGACGTCCTCCTCGATTGCGGAGAACCGTCCGATGGGATCGAGGAACGTGTTGTCGGTCCTGTCGTCGTTGACCGTTGAAACCTCGCCGATCAGCACGTCGCCCCCCTCGCCCCAGAATTTGTGCCAATTGCCCGGCAACAGGGTCACGCTTTCGCCGGGTGAGAGTTCGAGAATACCACCCGCAGGCAGAACGCGGCGGATGCCATCGGTAAACACCTCGACCTCCCCGGATGTATCGATGCCTTCGCCCGTTCCGTCATCATTGTAGAGCTGGAGCGCCAGCGTGGCGCCGCCGCGATTGATGATGTCCTCGGCCTTTATGGTGTGGCGGTGCATGGGCGAAATCTGGTCGTGACGCGAGATCATGATCTTTTCGGCATAGAGCATACCGCGCCCCTTGCCAAGATCGGCCGCATCGCCGTTGCGGACGGTGAACAGGAACAGGCCGAGCGCATCGAAATCGCCCTGCCCGTAATCGGTCACGTCCCAGCCCAACCCGGAGCGCAAGATATTGTCAATCTGGTCCTGCTTGTCCTTCATTTCGGACGGTGTCCAATATGCAAAGGGGGGCAGGATATAGCCGAAAGAGCGGATGAATTCGTCCGCTTCGGAAATGATGTCATTGACGCGGGAACGCTTCATCCCGTGATCTCCGTCTGCTCAATATGTTTCCGCCAAATGGCTGATCCGCAAACTGTTTTGGAGATCGTCCAGGCCCGGCGCCGCACCCCTGCGAGGCGAGAAGCTAAGGGTTGCCGGACGACCGGGCAAGAGGGTGATACAATTGTCCGAGAAATATCCCGCAGGTTCGACTTGCGCCGTGACAAAGAAGGCACACGCGTCCGATTGCACGGTGAGTTCAGAGCCGTTCGCGCATCAGAACTACCCCTCCGCAACAGCCTCGCGTGATACGCGAGCCAGTTCAGGTGCTGATTCAAGTCCGATAGAAACATCGAGTCCGTGCAAGGGTTTGGCAGCACCCTCCATATCCACGGCAATCATATCGAGTGTGATCTCCGCACATGCCGGGCCCTCGCTCATGCCCTTGATGACGACATCTAATTTAGTTCAATGTCTGGGCGAAATGGAAAACTCCAATGACGGACGCCCCGGGAGACAATGATGGACGAGAACGAGCGCGACAATCCCGGCCTTCCCCACCTGCCGCCGACCTATCCGGTTGGCTTTCTGGCTTTGGCTATCATTTTGGAGTTCTTGGTTCCACTCCGGTTCCTGGCCGCTCCGGCAGTGTTCTCGCTGCAAACACTGATCGGCGGCGTGCTGCTCGTCTTGGGCCTCTCGCTCGACATCTGGGCCTTCCGGCTATTTAGGGCCGCCGGGACCAACCCCGAGCCTTTCAAACCGACCACGGCAATCGTCGCACGCGGGCCCTACAGGTTCACGCGCAATCCTATGTATGTGGGATTCCTGCTGAGCTTTACGGGCATTGGCCTGCTGTTTTCGCTGGAATGGACGCTGATCGCGCTGCCTGTCCTGTGGTTCGTCCTCGATCGCGTGGTGGTTCAACGCGAAGAGGCCTACCTTGCCCGCAAGTTCGGGGCCGACTACGAAACATTTCTCGCAACGACCCGCCGCTGGCTTTGACTATTCGGCGGCTTGCTCATCCTTGAGGTCGAGGAAGCCGCCGGATTGGCGTTCCCAGAGCCGGGCATAGTGGCCACCCCACGCCAACAGCGCCTCATGCGTACCCTCTTCGACAACACGCCCATGATCGAGGATGACCAGCCGGTCCATGGCGGCAATGGTCGAGAGGCGATGGGCTATGGCAATCACCGTCTTGCCGTCCATGAGCTTGTCGAGCTGGCTCTGAATGGCGGCTTCCACCTCGCTGTCGAGGGCAGACGTTGCCTCGTCGAGGACGAGGATCGGCGCGTCCTTGAGCAGAACCCGTGCTATGGCGACACGCTGGCGCTGCCCGCCGGAAAGCTTGACCCCGCGCTCGCCGACCTGCGCGTGATAATCCGTCCGGCCGCGGCTGTCCTTGAGATCCATGATGAAATCATGGGCTTCGGCGCTCTTGGCAGCAGCGATCATTTCCTCCTCGTTCGCTCCGGCCCTGCCGAACAGGATGTTGGCCTTGACCGAACGGTGCAGCAGGGCTGTGTCCTGGGTCACCACCCCGATATTGGCGCGAAGAGATTCCTGGGTAACCTTTGAAATGTCCTGTCCGTCGATCAGGATGCGCCCGCTTTCCAGGTCGTAAAAACGCAGCAGCAGATTGACGAGCGTGGATTTTCCGGCGCCCGAATGACCGACCAGCCCGATCTTTTCGCCGGGGCGCACGTTGAGATCGACGCCCTCGATGATGCCCTTTTCGCGGCCGTAGTGAAACCTGACATTTTCGAACTTGATCCCGGCGCCTGTGACCTTGAGCGGCTCAGCGTCAGGCGCGTCCGTCAATTCGAGAGGCTGGGCGATGGTTTCCATCGCGTTCTGGGCAACGCCGAAATGGCGCATCATGCCGTTGAGCTGCCCCATGAGGCGCCCCTGCATCATGTTGAGGCGCAGCACCAGGCTGAGCGTGAAGGCGATAGCGCCCACGGTAATGGCGTTTGCCGTCCAGAGCTGGATGGCCAGCCAGCCGAAAGCCATGATCATTACGGTGCTCAGCAGGCCCATGGAGGCCCGCATGCCCGTCACGAGACGCGCCAACCGGGTTGAGGAATCGAGGAAACGCTCGAACCCCTTTTTGACGTAGGTGTCGTTGTCTTCGGCGTTGCCGAACAGACGCAGGGTCTGGACGTTGGCGAAGCTGTCGGTGATCCGGCCGTTGAGCACCGAAGCATTTTCGGCGTTCTCTGCGGCGCGGGAGCGCATGCGCGGCACATAATAGCGGGCCATCAGGAGAATGGCAGCGATCCAGATCACCACAAGCGCCGCCATGCGCCAGTCGAGCTGGGCAAAAAGGAAAATTGTCGTGCCGGCAAAAATGGTCAGCGCCCAGCCGATCTGGATGACGCTGGCGACGAAATCGTTGAGCGATTGGGCGGCCTGGGACACCTTGGTGACCAGCCGTCCCGCGAAATCATCGTTGAAAAACCGGATAGACTGGCGCGATACATAGCCATAGGTCTGCCAGCGCACCATTGTGTTGAACCCGCGCCCGATGGTTTGTTCCTCGACCAGCGCCTGCAACGCGGGCGCCGCAAAGCGCCCCACCACCACAACGACCAACATCATGGCAAGCTCGGTGCCATGGGCGGAAATCAGCCCGGCCCAGCCGCCCGCTGCATCGGTGCTTTCCAGCAGATCGATGAGCCGGCCCATATAGAAAAAGAACAGCGCCTCGAACAGCGAGGTGAGGCCCGTAAACAAGAGGACCGCGAGGTAGGGCGCCTTGGCCTGGCGGATATAATACCAAAGGAACGCCCAGATCGTGTCGGGCGGCTGGATATCTCCCTTGTGCTCGAAGGGCATGATCCAGGTTTCGAAGATTTTCGAGATGCGGGCGGGAAGGCTGAGGGTCTCTTGCGTCATGTTCTGATAAATGGCGTCGGCGAGAGATTATGTCAAGATATATCTTAGAAACACGCTTACGCCGCCACCAGCCTTCCCGTTTTTCACGCTATTGCGCGGCAACCTCCTCGGCATCCGCGTCGATGAAGCCGCCGGACTGGCGGGCCCACAGGCGGGCATAGGTGCCGCCCGTTTCCACAAGCTCGGCATGGGTGCCTTGTTCCACCACCCTGCCCTCTTCGAGGACAATGAGCCGATCCATGGCGGCGATCGTCGAGAGCCGGTGGGCAATGGCGATCACCGTCTTACCTTCCATAAGCATGTCGAGCTGGCTTTGAATTGCCGCTTCGACTTCGGAATCGAGCGCCGAAGTTGCCTCGTCGAGCACCAGGATCGGCGCATCCTTGAGCAGCACGCGCGCAATCGCGATGCGTTGGCGCTGGCCGCCCGAGAGCTTGACGCCACGCTCGCCGACATGAGCATCGTAGCCCTTGCGGCCCTTGGCATCGACCAGCGTCAGAATGAAGTCATGGGCTTCGGCCTGCCGCGCGGCGTCGATCATCTGCTCATCGGTGGCATCGGGGCGACCGTACTTGATATTGTCGGCCACCGAACGGTGCAGGAGCGATGTGTCCTGGGTCACGACCCCGATGTTGGCGCGCAGCGAATCCTGGGCGACCGATGCCACGTCGGTGCCATCGATGAACACGTGCCCGCTCTGGCGATCGTAAAAGCGCAGCAGCAGATTGACGATCGTCGACTTGCCGGCCCCCGAACGTCCGACAAGGCCGATCTTTTCCCCCGCGCGGATATGCAGGTTGAGCCCTTCGATAACCTTGGAGCTCTCATCGTCACCCTTCTTGCCGTAGTTGAACGCCACGTCCTTGAAGACGATATCGCCCTTAACCCGTTCAAGCCTTGGCGCATCGGGTTCATCGGCGACGATCGAGGGGAGCGAGAGCGAATTGATGCCGTCCCGCACCGTGCCGATGTTCTCAAACAGCGCCGACATTTCCCACATGATCCACTGGCTCATGCCCTGGAAGCGCAGAACGATGGCAGCGGCCGCCGCAACGGCACCGGCGCTGACCAGATCGTCGAGCCAGAGCCAGATGCCGACAAAGCCCACGGCAAACAGCAACAATCCATTGAGAATGGTAATGCCTTGGTTGAGGATCGTCACATAGCGCATCTGGCCGTGGACGGTATCGAGGAACTCGTCCATTGCTTCTCGGGCGTAGGTTTCCTCGCGGCTCGAATGGGAGAACAGCTTGACCGTCGCGATGTTGGTGTAGCTGTCGACAATCCGGCCGGTCATCATCGAGCGCGCGTCGGCCTGCAGTTCGGAAATCTTGCCCAGTTTGGGCACATAATAGCGCAGCAGCAAGACATAGGCGATGACCCAGACAATGAAGGGCAGCGCCAGCCAGACATTGTTCATGGCCGCCAGAACCACGGCACCGATGAAATAGACAATGACGTAATTGAGCACGTCGAGCAATTTCATCACCGTTTCGCGTACGGCGAGCGCTGTCTGCATCACTTTGGTGGCGATGCGGCCGGCAAATTCGTCCTGGAAATAGCTCATCGATTGGCGGATGAGATAGCGGTGCGCCATCCAGCGGATACGCTGGGGAAAATTGCCCAGAAGCGTCTGGTGGATGATCAGGTTCGAAATCAGCACCAGCGTCGGCACGACGAGCAGCACGAACAGGCTCATCCAGAACAGCATCGGACCTTCCTGGGCCAGGAAGGTGTCCTTGTCGGCAGCCGAAAGCCAGTCGATCACGTTGCCGAGGAACCCGAACAGGGCGATTTCGGCCAGTGCAACCAGCGTCGAGAGCACCGCCATGGCAATCAGGGGCAGCTTTACGCCGTCCATATAGTGCAGGCAGAAGGCCAGCAGCGTATTGGGCGGCTGCGAAGGCGCTTCAGGCGGATAGGGATTGAGCAGTTTTTCGAACCAGCGGAACATCGGACAACCAGAAGGGAAGAGAACCCGGCATTCCCGCCCGCGCCTTCCCACATGCGCAAGCGGAACCTGAGGTGATTAATTTAACAAGATAATACTTGATAAATTCAATTCCGAAATTCGTCAAGCACTGACCTTGCCGCAAGGACGCTGCAGCATCTGTAAATCCGACACCGGATAAATCCGTTGGACAGCCGCACAGAATAGCAGCCTTGGGAATGAGTCGCATGTCTCTTGGATGACACCGGCCCAGCGCAGCGCGACCCTTAACAAAGTGGAAATATTTTTTTCGGTCCTAAGTGACTCTGCCGACTCGACAATTCCGGTCCGCGCAAATGCCGGCAAAAAATGCCTATGGACAAGAGTCATGCAACCGATTCAAAGTCTTAGCATCACGAAATTGGTAGGGGCAGCCGCTGGAACGCGGTTGATCGGGCATGGGTTCGGCGGAGACATCCGGCGGCAGCGATATGGGATTCGGGGACCAAGCCAAAGGCCTGGTGCAGCGTCTTCTGGCCGCCGGGAACCTGCCGGTTCCTGCCCTTTTGGCGCTTGTTGCGACCCTTGCCTCGGCGGCGCTTTTCATTGGCAATGATTTTGCCCGCTCACAGATCGACCTTGAGAAGCGGGCTCAACTGGTTGCTGCCCTTGCCGCGGCCCAGATTGCACCGGACCAATTCGACACCCTGCCCTCCAGCTTGCCCTTGCTGCCGTCCGGATTTTCGGACAGCACCCATTTTGTTGTTCTCGGCGCCGATGGGCAGGTGCTCCTCGGTGTATCGCCCGCAGCGACGGGAGACGATGCCAGCCCACTCCTGCCGCGAGATCAATATGTTCATGCCAGAGCGCCGCTCACGAATGACGCGGGCGAAGTCGCTGTGTTCATTTCCCGGTTTTCCGTTCTCGACGATCTCGCGTGGCGCCATGGCTGGATTCTTGCCGGCCTGTTGTTGGGCGCGGGGCTGATCGTTCACACGAGCTACCGGCGGACCAGACGTGGCGCGGCCCTGCTTCCAGCCATCGAAGCCGTGCCATACGGACTGGCACATTGGTCTGAGGACGGGCTTCTGGTCTGCACCAACCCCGCTTTTGCGCGTCTCTTGCGGCTTGATCGGACGGCAACAATGCCCGGCGCCTGTTACTCCGATATCAGCGAAACGATTTCAGGCGAAGTTTCCGCCCGTCCGGTCCTCGATACCGAGCGCCAGCGTGTCGTCGAGGTGGCGCGCGAGGATGGCTCGGTTGTGATGCTCGACGAACGCCCCTGCCCGTCCGGCGGCTTCATCACCATCGTCACCGACATTACCGAGCGCAAGGCCGCCGACCGCCTGCTGGGTTCGATCCGGGAAGAACAGCGCCAGCTCGCCCGGCGCTACCACGAGGAAAAGGTAAAGGCCGAGGCTTCAAGCCGTGCCAAGACGAGCTTTCTTTCCCACCTCTCCCACGATATCCGCACACCGCTCAATCACATAATCGGCTTTGCCGACATGATCGCGCTCGAGACCTTCGGTCCCCTGGGCGACCCCAAATATCGATCCTATGTCACCGACATCAAATGCGCCGGCGAAAAGCTGCTGACGTCCTTTGCGGAAATTCTTGAATTCGCCGAACTCGAAGGTGGCCGTAAGACTCTCAAAAAAGAGACCATCGCCATCGACGATCTGCTTTCAGGCTGTTCGATCCGCTTTGCCGGCCGCGCCGCCAAGGCCGGCGTACGGCTCGACGTGGCGCGGCGCGCCCAGGGCGACCTTCTGGCCGACCGGCACTATCTCGACCGCATGCTCGCCAATCTGATCGAAAACGCTTTGCGATTCACTCCGGCCGGCGGCTTGATCCGGGTCGCCGCCTGGCCAGCGGACAATGGCGTCGTGCTTGAAGTGACCGATACCGGCGCGGGCATGAGCCAAGAGCAGATGAGCAAGCTCTCCCAGCCTTTCGCGCTTCCCGATGCCGCCTTCACGCGGGACCATGACGGCGTCGGCCTGGGCATCGCCATCGCGCGGGCCGTGGCGGAACAAAGCGGCGGGCGGCTGGCCATAGATTCGCTGGAGGGAATCGGGACCACGGTGGCCATTTCCCTGCCCATGGCGCCGGCGCAGGAACACAAATTGCCAACCCCGATTTCAATTGCCACGGCGCAGGCGGCCTAGCCTCTCATGTTCTTGTAAAATTGAGCGGCTGCCGCGCTCACTTCCGCGCGCATCGCCACGATGTCGGCCTCCAGTCTGGCGAAATCGGGATAGTTGGCACGGCGCGCCACCAGTTCACGGAAGGCCGGTGTCCAGCCCTCGTCCTTGAGCGGATCGAGAAGGCAAGCGCTCATCAATTGCAGGATCGTCGCATAGGTCGCATGGATTTCCGCGAGGCGCTCGCCTTGCGGAAGGATGCCTGTTTCCGTCAGCCTTAAGAGCACTTTGGCTGGCGGGGCCTGTGGCACATCGAGCTTTGCCCCTTCGAGAAGTTGCGCCGTCTGGGCGACAAATTCCAGATCGACCAGCCCGCCATCATGGAGCTTGAGATCGAAAGGGTGACGCGGCGGACGCTCCCTGGCCATCAGGGCGCGCATGTCGAGAACATCTCCCACGATTTTTGCCCGGTCGCGCGGAAGCGCCATGATGCGGGCAATCTCGCTATCGACGGTTTCGGCCAGTCCCTCATCACCGATCGCCACGCGGGCGCGGGTCAGCGCCAGATGCTCCCATGTCCAGGCCTCATCGCTCTGATAGGTGCGGAAGCGCTTCAGGCTGGTGGCCAGC
>NZ_CAXAXY010000085.1:0-12272 GCF_963972885.1 uncultured Pelagibacterium sp.
TCGTTGATATGAACCGCACCGAAACCATCACCAATGACTGGGTCGCGTCAAAAGCTGGCTGGACGCCCTATGACGGCGTCTCGGTCAAGGGCTGGCCGGTCGGCACCATAATTCGCGGCAACACAGTCATGTGGGACGGCCAACTCGTCACCCCTTCAAAGGGCCAGCCCATCCACTTCATGGAAACCCTTCCGGCGGAGCGTTGAACCTTTCGGCCCCTTCCTTATCAAGGGAGAGGCCATTGGTTGGCATTTGGGTCAAAGGGCGCTCAGGCCAGCGCCATCAGGCTTGCATTGCCCCCAGCCGCTGCCGTATTGACGCTGGTCGAAACCTCATCGACCAGCAGATCGATGGCGAACACCGCCTCGCCATGCTCCAGCGCTTCGCTCGAAACGCCCTGCACGGTCACGATCGGGCCATCCCACTCCGCAACGGCCCTGCTCATCGCGGTCACGGCTTCGCCGTCGCCTTCCACCAGAACCGCCCGAGCCGCGCCCGAACCGATTTCGCGCACCATTTCAACGCGCTGTCTGATGTCCTCTGGCAGGTCGCGAACCACTGATCCCAGATCACCCCAAGCCTCGACCAGCATCTGATTTCCCGCTGCCAGTCCTGCCGCAAGCCCATGCACAAGCCCGGTCAGTGTCCTTGCGCTGAGCAGAACCTTGCCCTTTGGTTTGGTCAGATAAGTGTTGCGCTCACCCACAGGCCCGTCCAGCTCGGAAAAGGCGTTGATGGCCGGATGGTTGGCATAATTCAGCGTCACCTCGGCCAGATCGTCCCGGCTGTTGCCACGCAACCATTCGGCCAGCGTCACCAACGTCGGACCGGCCTGACGCGCCGGCAACCCCCAGACCGTCTGGCTGGTCGTTTGTACCAACCGTCGCAGATAAAGCGGGCCACCAGCCTTGGGGCCGGTGCCCGACAGCCCGTGTCCCCCAAACGGCTGCACACCCACAACGGCGCCGATCTGGTTGCGGTTGACGTAGATATTGCCCACCTCGATTCTGGCCGAAACCTCCGCAATCGTCGCGTCGATCCGCGTATGGAGCCCGAAAGTCAGCCCATAGCCCAGCGCGTTGATCTTTTCGAGCAACCCATCGAGGTTCTTGCGCTTGAAGCGCACCACATGCAGCACCGGCCCGAACACTTCGCGCCCCAGCTCTGAAATATCGCCCAATTCGATCAGCGTTGGCGGCACATAGGTCCCTTGTTCCGCCAATTCGGGCAGATCGAGCTGCGTTACCGCGCAGCCCTTGGCGCGCATCGCCTCGATATGCCCATTGATCCCATCGCGGGCCTCGGCGGTAATCACCGGTCCCACGTCAATCGTCAGCCGGTCGGGATTGCCGATATCGAGTTGGGCCATCGCGCCCTTGAGCATGTCGAGTGTCTTGTCGGCCACTTCCTCCTGCAGGCACAGTACCCGCAGCGCCGAACAGCGCTGTCCGGCGCTGTCGAAGGCAGAAGCCAGGACGTCCAGCACCACCTGTTCGGTCAGTGCAGAGGAATCCACCACCAAAGCATTCTGCCCGCCGGTTTCCGCTACCAGCGGTATCGGAGCGCCATTGACCAGCGTCCGCCCGGCCAGTTGTTTCTGGATCAGCCGCGCTACCTCGGTCGACCCGGTAAACATCACCCCGCATGTTGCTTGATGCCCGACCAGCGCCGCGCCCACCTTGCCGTCACCCGGTGCAAACTGCAGCACATCGGCCGGCACGCCGGCGGCGTGCATCAAATCGACCGCCAATTGCGCAATCAGCGGCGTTTCCTCGGCCGGCTTGGCAACCACCGGGTTGCCCGCGACAAGCGCCGCCGATATCTGCCCGGTAAAGATCGCAAGCGGGAAATTCCACGGCGAAATGCACACCACCGGCCCCAGAGGGATATGGGTGTCGTTGGCAAAGCTTTCTTTGACCTGCTTGCCGTAATAGCGCAGGAAATCGACCGCCTCGCGCACTTCGGCAATCGCATTGGCTGCCGTCTTGCCGGCTTCGCGCATGGCCAGCGACATGAAGATTTCCATCTGGCTCTCCATGGCGCCCGCCGCCCGCATCAGCATCGCGCCGCGTTCGGCGGGCGGTGTTGTCGCCCATCCTGAAGCAGCGCGCTGTGCCCTGGCCATGATGGCGTCGATCTGGTCCACCGAAGGCTCGATCACTTCGCCAACCACGTCGCGATGATCGGCAGGATTGAGAACGGGCCGGGCTTCGCCCTTCGTGTCCTCGGCCTTTGCCACCCACGCCCGTTCGGCGCCGGCCTTCAGGCTCTTTTCCAGGGCCCGCAGAACCTGCTCGTTGGACAGGTCGATCCCGCGTGAATTGCGGCGTCCCGCCGCCAGAATGTCTTTTGGCAGATCGATCTGCTCGTGAGGGGTGCCGACCGGCGCAATCTGCCGCGCCATCTCGACCGGATCGGCAATCAGCCGGTCCACGGGGACGTCCTCGTCGGCGATCTGATTGACGAAGCTCGAATTGGCGCCATTTTCGAGCAGTCGCCGCACCAGATAGGCCAGCAGCGTTTCGTGACTCCCCACCGGCGCGTAGATGCGGCAGGGACGGTTCAGCTTGTCCTTGGGCACCACCTGCTCGTAAAGCGGTTCGCCCATGCCGTGCAGGCACTGGAATTCATAGCTGCCGAGCTCAAAATCGGACCCGGCCAATTCATAAATCGTCGCCATGGTCTGCGCGTTGTGCGTCGCAAACTGCGGAAACACCACGTCCCGCGCCGCCAGCAGCTTCTTGGCGCAGGCGATATAGCTCACATCGGTATGCACCTTGCGGGTAAACACCGGAAAGTCTTCAAGCCCGTCCATCTGCGCGCGCTTGATCTCGCTGTCCCAATAGGCGCCCTTGACCAGCCGCACCATGATCCGGTGCCCCGAGCGCCGGGCCAGATCGATGATCCAGTCCAGAACGAGAGGGCACCGCTTGGAATAGGCCTGAACCACGAATCCGATCCCATTCCAGCCGTCGAAATCTGGATCGGTGGCCAGCGCTTCGAGCAGATCGAGCGAGAGTTCGAGCCGGTCCATCTCTTCCGCATCGATGTTGAGCCCGATGTCGTAGGATTTCGCCAGCGCCGCCAGCGCCTTGAGACGCGGCAACAATTCTGCCATCACACGATCATACTTGGTGCGGGCATAGCGCGGGTGCAGGGCCGACAATTTGATCGAAATGCCCGGCCCTCCATAGGGTCCCTCGCCCGCCGAGGCCTTACCGATGGCATGGATCGCCCCGACATATTCGGCCATATACCGCTCGGCGTCATGGGCGGTGGTCGCGGCCTCTCCCAGCATGTCGTAGGAATAGCCAAACCCCTTGGCCTCCCACGATCTGGCGTTTTTGAGCGCTTCGCCGATGTCCTGCCCGGCGACGAATTGTTCGCCCAGCATGCGCATCGCCATTTTCACGCCGGCCCGGATCACCGGCTCGCCCGACCGCGCCACGATCCGCGACAGCGCATTGGACAATCCCGATTCATCGACGGGCGTCACGAGCTTGCCGGTCACAACCAGCCCCCAGGTCGCCGCGTTGACAAACACCGAACGGTCGAGCCCGAGATGTTTCTGCCAGTTGCCCGGTGCAATCTTGTCGGCAATCAAAAGGTCGCGGGTGGAATTGTCGGGCGTGCGCAACAGCGCCTCGGCCAGGCACATAAGCGCGATGCCCTCCTGGCTCGAGAGCGCATATTCGTGCATCAACCCCTCGACCCCGCCGCCATTGCCCTTGGCGCGGATGCCTTTGACGGCCTTTTCTGCGGTAGCGCGAATGGCCTTTGCCCGTTTCGGATCGACGGCTGCAGCCTCGATCAGGGCCGGAACGACTTCGGTCTCGGCCAACCGATAGGCCGAAGTGATCGCTTCGCGCAGCGCCGTATCGGTCTTGAGCGGACGATCCGAAAACGCTTCGAAAGGGGAAGTGTGCGATGCCGGCATAGACGCAAGGTCTCCTTTGGCCCAACTGGGCGAACATGGACTTTCAATGGCGCAAAAACTAAGTCAGTTCCCCCGGAGGTCTAGGGGATAAGAAAGCCGATCATCGTAAAAAAGGCAGAATTTTTGCCTAAATTCCATGAATTATACGGCAGGTGCAACGAAGCGCCGTCCACACGACGTATGCTTGGAGGAATGCCGGGTGATTCTCCGTCAGTTGCCGGCCCGGCGTTTCCTCTCTAAAAGCGTGGGCCTATGAGCGAGACGACCCCACCACAAATCGGCCCGGTGATCCAGATGGCCCGCAAGGCCCGGCATCTGACGCTGGAGCAACTGGCCAAGCTCTCCGGGGTGTCGCGCTCCATGCTCAGCCAGATCGAGCGCAGCGAAACCAATCCCACCTTTGCCGTCGTCTGGAGCCTCACCCAGGCCCTCAATATCGAATTTTCCGATCTCGTGTCCGGTGACGCGGTGGCCCGGAAATCGGCGCTTATCGACATCGTCCCGGCCGATCATGTCCCCTTGATCGCCTCTCCCGATGGCGCCTGTCGGCTGAAAATTCTCTCCCCGCCCGCCCTGGCTGGCAAGACCGAGTGGTATCAGGTCGAAATCGAGCCCGGCGGCGCTCTTGTCAGTGCCGCCCATGCCCCGCGCACCCGCGAGCATTTCACCGCGCTCACCGACGGTATTGCCATCACCAGCGGCGAAACGACGACCGCCCTGACCGCGGGCGAAGTCGCACGCTATGCCGCCGACGTGCCCCACGCCATTTCCAACACTTCGGACGCCCTCGCCAACGGTTGGCTCGTCGTGCTCTACAACTGATCTTTTCCGCTCGCCGGTGCCACACCCTCACCGTCATCCCGGACTTGATCCGGGATCCAGTACCCCCAGCGCCTCCACATTTCCCATCGCGCCGCAACTCTCCCCACGCCTGTCACGTTGGCCCTCCAATGCCATTGACGAAAATTCCAATATACCGGAAAATACCTCCACCAAAAAGGAGTAGCCATCATGATGGACGGTTTCGCCCAGCACCTCAGCCAGACCCTCGACGGCATTCGCGACGAAGGGCTCTTCAAGTCTGAAATGGTCATTGGATCGGCCCAGCAGGGCGAGGTCACCGTTGGCGGCCGCACAATGGTCAATCTGTGCGCCAACAATTATCTCGGCCTTGCCAATGATCCCGAAGTGGTCGAAGCGAGCGTCAAAGCGCTGGAAAAATATGGCTCCGGCATGGCCTCGGTCCGCTTCATCTGCGGCACACACGAGCTGCATAAGGAGCTCGAACAGACCGTCGCCCGCTATCTCGAAAAGGACGACGCGATCCTGTTCGGTTCGTGTTTTGATGCCAATGGCGGCATTTTCGAAACTCTGCTTGGCCCCGAAGACGCGGTAATCTCCGACACCCTCAATCATGCTTCGATCATCGATGGCGTCCGCCTTTCCAAGGCCCGGCGCTACCGCTTCCACACCTCTGACATGGACGATCTTCGCCTCCAGCTTCAGGCTGCCGAAGACGATGGTGCGCGCTTTAAACTGATCGTCACCGATGGCGTCTTCTCCATGGATGGCTACATCGCCAGGCTGCCCGAAATCTGCGACCTCGCCGAAGCCTACAAGGCCGCCGTGCTGATCGACGAATGCCACGCCACTGGCCATCTGGGCGAAAAGGGCAGGGGCACTCCGGCCCTCACCGGCGCGGGCAACCGCATCGACATCATCTCGGGCACCTTTGGCAAAACGCTCGGGGGCGCCATGGGTGGCTTCATCGCCGGGCCTCAGCCGGTTGTCGACCTCCTCCGCCAGCGCGCCCGGCCTTATCTCTTCTCAAACGCCCTGCCGCCCTCGGTGGCTGCCGGGGCCATCAAGGCCATCGAGATCGCCGAAAAGGCCGATGATCGCCGCGCAACGCTCGACCGGCACACCAAACGCTTCCGCTCGGCATTGGCTGACGCCGGCTTCGACCTCGTGCCCGGTGAAACCCCGATCATCCCCGTGATGCTCCACGACGCCGTCAAGGCCCAGGGCATGGCAAAGGCACTGCAGGACAAGGGCGTGCTGGTGTCCGCCTTTTCCTTCCCCGTCGTGCCCAAAGGCAAGGCCCGCATCCGCACCCAGATGTCGGCGGGGCTTTCCGACGACAACATCTCGTTTGCCATCGACGCTTTCATCAGCGCCGGAAAAGACCTTGGAGCCATCTAGATGACCCGCACCATGAAAGCCCTCGTCAAGGCCAAGGCTGAACCGGGCCTGTGGATGGAAGACGTGCCGGTCCCGCAAATCGGCCCCGACGATGTCCTCGTCAAGGTCACCAAGACCGGCATCTGCGGCACCGATCTGCACATCTACAAATGGGACAACTGGGCCCAGGGCGCCGTTCCGGTCCCCATGACTGTCGGCCATGAATATTCGGGCACCATTGCGGAGTTGGGCGCCAACGTGACCCATCTCCATATCGGACAGCGCGTCTCGGGCGAGGGCCATGTCATCGGCTTTAAATCCCGCGCCAGCCGGGCAGGGCGCTTCCATCTTGACCCCGAAACCAAGGGCGTTGGCGTCAATCTGCCCGGCGCGTTCGCCGAATACGTCAAGATTCCTGCCTTCAACATCGTCCCGCTCCCCGACAGCGTCGATGATGAGCTCGCCTCCATCCTCGATCCGCTCGGCAATGCGGTCCACACCGCGCTCGCCTTCGACTTGGTGGGCGAAGATGTGCTCATCACCGGCGCCGGCCCCATCGGCATCATGAGCGCGGCCGTGGCAAAACATGTCGGTGCCCGTCATGTCGTCATCACCGATCCCAACGACAATCGGCTGGAGCTGGCCAGAAAGACCGAGCCCACAATCATCACCGTCAGCACGTCCGACGATCTGCGCGCCGTCGCGAAATCGCTCGGCATGAACGAAGGCTTCGATGTCGGCTTTGAAATGAGCGGTGCGCCTGCCGCCATGGCCACCCTCACCGATCACCTCGTCATGGGCGGCAAGATCGCCATGCTCGGGCTGCCCGCAAAACCTTTCGAATACGACTTTGCCAAGATGGTCCTCAAAATGCTCACCATCAAAGGCATTTATGGGCGGGAAATGTTCGAGACCTGGCACAAGATGCTCGCCATGCTCCAGTCCGGTCTCGATATCCGTCCGGTCATCACCAACCGCTTTCCGGCCGATCAGTTCGATACCGCCTTCCAGTCAGCGATACAGGGCGGCGCGGGCAAGATCGTGCTTGAATGGTCAACATGAGCAAACGGTAAGGTAGCCGCCGCAAATTCACCTTATATGGCACATTAACAACCACTCTGATCGTTCCGACCTGCCGCCGAAAGTGCCGCCATGAGCCCCGTTCCGCCCAAGATCCGCCGTGCCCTGATGCTGGTCAATCCCAATGCACGGCGCGGCAGCGAAGCTGTCGAGCCCATCGCCAAACGGCTGCGCTTTCTCGGGCTGGAGGTTATGATCGAGCGGTTCCAGACCCCCGAGGAACTGGCCGCCGACATCGCCCGCCGCCGCCATGAGGTGGATATGGTGATCGTGTGTGGTGGCGATGGCACCATGAACGCCGCTGCCCCCGCCATCATTGAAACCGGACTGCCCATGGGCATCATTCCCATGGGCACCGCCAACGATCTGGCGCGCACCCTCCACATTCCGGAAAATTTCACTACGGCGGCCAACATCATCGCCGCCGGTCACACCCGCACCATCGATGTCGGTGTCGTCAACGGAAGACCTTTCTTCAACGTCGCAAGTATCGGGCTTTCTGCCGAACTGGCAAACAAGCTCGACAAGGGCACAAAGCGCCGCTGGGGAAAGCTGGGCTATGCGATGACGGCCTTCAAGATCGCCTCGACCGTCCATCCCTTTCGCGCCGAAATCATCAGCTCCAACGGGACCTCGAAGGTAAAGACGCTCCAGATCGCCGTCGGCAATGGCCGCTATTATGGCGGTGGCACGGTGGTGGAGGCCGACGCGCGGATCGATGACGGCACGCTCGACCTCTACAGCCTCGAAGCCCGCGATGTCTGGCAACTCGTCACCATGCTCGGCGCCTTCCGCCGCGGCACCCACGGTACCTGGCGCGAGGTCCGCACCGAAAAATGCGTCGCGTTCGAGTTGCGCACCGCACAGCCCATGGACGTTAACGTCGATGGTGACATCATCACCCAGACACCCGCAAAATTTGAAGTCCGTCCCCGGGCCATCACAGTCTTCGTGCCCGAAAGCAATTCGGGATCGTAAAGCCTTGCCAACCCGGATCGTTCTCTGTCATCGCAGCATCGGTTGGCCCTCTGCCCCGCCATCATTTCATTTGACGAAATTCGATAGCTGACTTAAGTCAGCTATCATGTCACACGATCCCATCGCCCGTTTTCGCCGTTTTTCCCGTGCTGTGACCTCCGAGGTCGGCGCGCTCGATGATTCCTTTCTCGGGCGCGCAAGACCGCTTGGCTCGGCCCGTGTGCTCAACGCCATCGGCCATGGCCGCACAGACATTGCACAGCTTCGCGATTATCTCGGCCTTGATTCGGGCCTGATGAGCCGCCTGCTGCGCGGTCTGGAAGAGGAAGGGCTGGTTGAGACCCGGCCCGATCCGAAGGACGGCCGCCGCCGCCTTCTGGCCCTGACTGCGGCGGGCCGGGACGAGTTCACCGCCTATGAAGATATTTCCAACGCCCGCGCCGAAACCCTTCTGGCCCGCCACCCGCGACCCGAGGCGTTGCTGGCCGCCATGGATCTCGTCGCCTCCGCCCTGGGGCGCGACCGCATATCCTTTGAGGAAGTCGATCCGCGCAGCGAGGCTGCGCGCTTCTGCCTCCAGCAATATTATGAGGAACTGGCACGCCGCTTCGAGGAGGGGTTCGATGTCAAACGCTCCGCCGACCCCGACGCAATCGACATGATCCGTCCGCGCGGTGCATTCATTCTGGCGGTTTCCGACGGCCTGCCCATTGGCTGCGTCGGCCTCAAGGGTACTAAAAAAGGTTATGCCGAAATCAAGCGCCTCTGGGTCGCCCCCTCGGCCCGTGGGCTCGGCCTGGCCCATCGTTTGATGGCCGCAACCGAGGGCGCCGCCCGCGATCTCGGTATCGCCCTTCTCCGCCTCGACACCAACCGCGCACTGCCCGAAGCTATTGCCATGTATCGCAAGACCGGCTGGACCGAAATCGACCGCTTCAACGACGATCCCTATCCCGACTTCTTCTTTGAAAAGCGGCTATAGGATCAAGCGGTATTTCCGGTGAAAGGGCAGGCCGCCTACTGCAGCACCCTGTCGAGCGTATATTCGCCATTGCTGATTCGATCGGGGATGTTCCCGATCAGCTTTGCCACGGCCTCTTCGCCATATTCGCGCACCAGCGTGGCAACTGCTGCAAAAAGCGCCGCATGGGCCAGTGCTTCGGTATCGACGCCGTCCGTATCGGCCGAATTCCAGGCTTCCGCCAGATACTCGAGAGCGATCTGACGTTCTTCCTGCTCGGCCTCGATGGCGGCGGATTCGGTCGGGTACGGAAATGTCGTGCGCGTGGTCATGATCGCTAGTTAACATGCCTTTTGGGCGCTGCTAAGAGGAAATGACCAATTGGTTAACGTGCCGCACCAAATTGGTTCCGAGTGCGCCCTGCGGAAGCCAAGAGGAAATCCTATTCGGCATAACGCTGATGAATGTCGCGGGCCAACGAGTCCCCTTCGGTCAACAGGCGCGTTATCGCCGCTTCTGCCGAAGGTGTGCAACTGCGATAGAACCGAGCATAGGCCTCATATCCCGCGTTGAACGCCCCCGCCAGGCGTGCGCGACGGTCCTCGTCAGGTTCGTCCAGTTCGATCAGCTCCGCCATCTGCCCCCGCCAGTCCGTCGTCTGGTCGCCGCACAGCGGCGTCAGCATGTAGAGCGATCCCAGAATTTCCGACAGGCGCTCCATCTGTCCCTGATAGGGTGGGTCGATAGCGAGCGCAGGGCAGGGTGCCACAAGCATCGCCAGGAGGCACAGTCGCCAGAGTGGCTTCATTGGCCCACCCCCGCCAGTCCCAGGCATTGGGCGCAGGCCTCGACAATCTCGGCGAGGTGGTCGGTGGTGCGATAGGACTGCACCTCCTCGATATGTACCCAGTCCCAATCGCTGATTTCGTGGCTCGTCACCGGCGCACCCATCGGGCAGTGGGCGGCAAACACGGCAAGCGTATAGGTCTTTTCGCCTTCGCCCACGGTTTCGACCAGCACCTGCATGGGATCGGAAACCAGAAGCCGGGTTTCCTCGAACAATTCGCGCTGCACGCACTCGAGCGGTGTTTCCCCCGGCTCCATCCGCCCACCGGGAAACGTCCATTGTCCCAGAAACGGAGCATAAGCGCGCTGGATCAGCAGCACCTGATCGCCATTGAAAAGCCCGATCGAGCATGCGTCGGGCTTCATGTGCTAGCTGCCATCGCTATAGTGGTGGGGAACGGAGACCAAAGACTCATGTGCGGACGATACGCGGTTACTTTGCCAGACGACGCGATGCGCCAGATATTTGCTACCGACAATCTAATTCAGTCTGTGCCGCGCTACAACATTGCTCCCACCCAGCCCGTCATCGCCATCTGGATCGATGATGCCATGCGCCGCACCGCAAAGCTCGCCCGGTGGGGGCTGGTGCCCGGATGGGTCAAGGATCCGCGCGAATTTCCCCTTCTGGTCAACGCCCGCGCCGAAACCATGGCGGATAAGCCCGCCTTCCGCGATTCGGTAAAGCACAAGCGCTGCATCCTGCCGGCCTCGGGCTATTACGAATGGCAGACGCTGCCCGGCGGCAAGAAACAACCCCATTACATCACCCTTAAGGACGATGAACCCCTGGCACTGGCCGGGCTCTATTCGAGCTGGATGGGACCCGATGGCGAGGAAATCGATACGGTCGCGACAATCACCGTGCCTGCCGGTCCCGATGTCGCCCACATCCATGACCGGATGCCTGCCCTGATGCGGGGACATCAGATCGATGCCTGGCTCGATACGAAAGCCATGCGATTCGCCGAGGTTCAACCCTTCGTGGTGCCCCAACCGGAGGACACCATGGCCTCTCATCCTGTCTCGACCCGGGTCAATTCCGCAGCCAATGAAGGACCCTATCTCATCGTTCCGGTCAGCGAAGTGCTCGATGATGGCCCCGATGACAAGTCCATGGCAGTCAAGGCAAAAAAGTCGGCACAGCTCGATCTTTTTTGACGGCTCCGGTCGGAACCGGTTCGTCAACCGCTCGTTCTTGGAGCAGGAATTTTCGCGCTGGCGTGTCGATTTGACACAAACGCACTCGATTTTTTCGTCAAGCCTTGTTATTTATTGCCCGTGGCACCAGATGCGGTGTCCCGAGGTCAGGCTGGAGAACGGCAACATGAAAACACTAACTGCATGGGCACGCCTGACCGCGTCCGAGACCAACTGCGTACGATTTAGTTCCAAACGTACCGGTCTCATGTGTCGCTCCTGGATGTGGCGCGTATAGCGGCTGACAACTGGCCCTTCCGCCCCGTCACAAGACCCTCACATTAGACTGTTAGCACCGCTCAGGGCTGGGCGGAATCGCGTATCGCAGAGTGTTCGATCATGACCAAGCCAATCGTTATTTCAGTTGCCGGTGAACCGCAGGGCGTCGTTGTCCCCAACGGTCAGGACTTCCGCTTCATGGCGGTCAAGCTGGGCGTGTTTCCGCTCGACGGCCGGATTTTCCAGTCCATCGACGCCGCTCGCGCCGCCGCCGAGGCTGTTGTCGAGGGCGCGGCCGCACTCGCCAGTTCGTTTGAGCCCGACGATGGCAGCGACAGCGGCATGGTGGCCTGATCTCTACCCCGTGTATTGGGACGGAAATTCGTTCATCTGGCCGTAGCGCCAGACGCCCAGCCAGTCGATGAAGATCATCGCGGCGCCGAGCGCGGTGCCGATTGCGCTACCCACCAGTTCGGGATTTCCCGGCGCGTCGTTGAGCAGTTGATGCGCGCTCACCAGGAAAATTCCAAACACCGCTGCCGACCAGACGCTGTAGAGATTGGCGAACCAGTACCAGTGTCTTCCCGGCCAGAGCGGCTTGGAAAAGGCGTATCCCCACACCGCCGTGACTGAGAATGGGAAGAGAAGCGCTCCCGCAAAGCCCATCGGATCGCCGATCCATTGGGGGATTGTGAACAGCGTTCCGATGGTGCCGAACACCAGAATGAACACCGCATAGACTTTCCAGCGCAGCATCAGCATCTCCCGCCTTGCACTCGGGGAGATGATAGTGCGCCGGAGCCGTCAGCGCCGTTCTAGAGCGCGTCTTGATCTGATTGAATCGGTTTGGGATTCCCAAATCGATTTTGA
>NZ_CAXAXY010000086.1:0-12252 GCF_963972885.1 uncultured Pelagibacterium sp.
TGGCCTTGAGCGTTGCGCCGGTCGAGGTGATGTCGACGATGAGATCGGCGGCGCCCGATGCCGGCGCGGCCTCAGTGGCGCCGAGGCTTTCGACGATCCGGTACTCGGCAATGCCGTGCGCGGCGAAGTGGCGGCGGGTGAGATTGACGAATTTTGAGGCGATCCTGAGCCAGCGGCCATGGCGGGCGCGGAAATCGGCGGCGACATCAGAGAGATCGTCCATGGTGGTGACGTCGATCCAGGAATCGGGAACGGCGACCACCGCATCGGCGCGGCCAAAGCCGAGGCGCTTGACGATTTCAACCTGCTGGGGCCCGGTTTCGGCGGTTTCGTGAATCAGGTCCTCGCCGGTGATGCCGATATCGATGGTGCCGCGGATCAACTCGCGGGCGATTTCCGACGCCGAGAGAAAGCGCACGATCACATCGGGCATGGCGGCCATTTCGCCCAGATAGGAGCGTGCGCCACCGGGGCGCTCGATGGGCAGGCCGGCTTTTTCAAAGACCGCTACAGCTTCTTCCTGTATGCGCCCTTTGGAGGGGAGCGCGAGCATGATCGAGCTCATGGCCGAACCTCCGCTTCGAGACGGTCAACCCAGACGGCGCACCCGACGGCGGGGATATCCTGGGAGGCACCGAGGCGTTTGAGCAGGCGGTCATATTGTCCGCCGGAGACGAGCACCAGCCCCCCTGCTCCGGTCACCTCGAAGGTGATGCCGGTGTAATAATCGAGGCGCGGGGAAAAGCCGGCGTCAAACAGGATCGATTTTGCCTTGAGGCCATCGCGCAATTGGTCGACGCGGCGGCTTGCGCCGGCCAATGCCGGGGTCAGATCGATGCCGGTGGACTGGCCGAGCGCGCCGATTGCAGCGAGCGATTTGTCGGCGGGGCCGGAGATGGCGAGATAATTGCGCAGCAGATCGATTGTCGGGCCGGGAACGCGTTGGGCTTCGAGCGCCTGTTTTTCGAGATAGCGGGCGGCGATTTCCTCGGGCGTGCGGCTTTCGGTGAGGCTCAATCCGTTGGTGAGCATGAGTTCACCGACCCAATCGGCGATATCGTCGGCCGGCAGTCCGGCCGGGCCGGGCATGGGGGGTCTTGGATCGGCGAGGCGGTCGAGCAGCGCCGTCATGGCCTCGGGGTGACCGAAGCGGGCGCGGACGCGGGGGCGCCAGACATCGGGCATGTCGCAGGCGGCGAGCAGGGTTTCAAAAAGATCGATATCGCCGACGCGGATATGGGGTGCTGTCACGCCATAGATGTCGGTGACGGCGCGGGCAAAGCCGATCACCTGATCGAGCGCGGCATCGGCGTCGGGGAGGGCCAAAAGCTCCATGCCGCCCTGATCGAACTGGGCGGGGCCATCGGTGCGCTGGCGAAAGACCGGACCGAGATAACCATAGGCTGCCGGGGTCGCGGCCCCATTGGCGATGTGGTCGATGGCGATGGGCAGCGTGAAATCGGGCCGCAGGCAGAATTCGGAGCCATCCATGCCCTGGGTGAGGATCATGCGCGCGCCCAGTTCTTCGCCAGCCAGATCGAAATAGGCGGCTGGGGAGACGAGGATCGGTGGCGCGGCAAGGGTGACGCCGGGAGCGGTGACCAGCGCTTCGAGGGCGGAGCGGCAGGCGATGGCGGTCATCACCCGTTCGCCTTCATCCATGCGGCAACGGCCGGAATCTGTTTGACGAAATCGACCATTTGATCGCGCGGGACCGAATACTGGCCGGGGCGTTCGGTTTTCCAGGCGGCGTTGTCGGTGATCGAGGCGGCGGCTTCGGCACCCTCGGCCAGATCCTTGATCTGGACGACGCCCTGCTCGCGCTCATCGGAGCCCTGGATGATGACGGCGGGGGCGTTGCGCTTGTCAGCGTATTTCATCTGCTTGCCCATGTTCTTGGACGAACCCAGGAACAACTCGGCGCGGATGCCGTCGGCGCGCAGATCGGCGACCATTTTCTGGTAGTCAGCGATGCGGTCCTTTTCCATGACGGTGACCACGACGGGGCCGGTGACCGGGGCGGCATCGAGATTGCCGGTGAGTTTAAGGGCCGAAGCGAGGCGCGAGACGCCAATGGAAAAGCCGGTGGCGGGGGTGTGCTCGTTGCGGAAGCGCGAGACCAGACCATCGTAACGGCCACCGCCGCCGACCGAGCCGAACACCACATCCTGACCCTTTTCGTTCTGGACGGTGAAGGTCAGTTCGATTTCGAAGACCGGGCCGGTGTAGTATTCGAGGCCACGGACGACGGAGGGGTCAATCTTGATGCGGTCGGGGCCGTAGCCGGCAGAGTCAAAAAGGCCCGCCATTGCCCGCAACTCTGCAATGCCTTCGTCATACGTCGCGTTGTCTCGGACGATCACATCATACCCAGCCAGACGCGCTACGCTTGAAGGGTCATTAAGGTTTTCCATAGCAGCGAAAGTTACCAGCCGCTGAATGGTATCAATACCATGTTCCGTGAGGCCGGCTCCCTCCGTAAAATCTCCACTCTCATCTCTACGGCCCGGCCCTAGAAGTAGTCGAACGCCGCCAAAACCGAACTTGTCCAGCTTGTCGATGGCGCGCAGTACGGTCAACTTCTGGGCTTCATCGGTGACGCCAATCGCCTGCATGACGCCATCGAGCACCTTGCGGTTGTTGACCCGCACGACGTATTTGCCCTGCAAACCCAGCGCGTCCATGGTGTCGGCCATCATCATGCACATTTCGGCGTCCGATTCCGGGCCACCGGCGCCCACGGTATCGGCGTCGAATTGCATGAACTGGCGGAAACGGCCGGGGCCGGGCTTTTCGTTGCGGAACACCCAGCCCTGCCGGTAGGACCTGAACGGTTTGGGCAGGTCCTGATAGTTCTGGGCGAAATAGCGGGCGAGCGGGGCTGTGAGATCGTAGCGCAGGCTCATCCATTGGTCGTCATCGTCCTGCACGGAAAACACCCCGGCATTGGGGCGGTCGGTGTCGGGCAGGAATTTGCCCAGGGCTTCGGTGTATTCGAAGAACGGGGTCTGGATGGGATCGAAGCCGTAGCGCTCGTACACATGGCGGATTTTGGCGACCATCTGTTCGATGGCGGCGAGGTCCGCGGGTTCGGAGTCGACAAAACCGCGCGGCAGGCGCGGCTCGATGAGCGCTGAATTCTTGGCCATGAGTTTGGTCCCTGAAGTCCCTACAATACGGGGCTTTTAGATGTATGGCCCGTTCCCTAAACGATAAGGCTTTTCGAGACAAGGCAACGGAGCACTGTTGCCGTTTCGCCACAGGCAACCGGCAAGTGCGACAACCCGCCACATCAGGGCTTGGCGATCACGGATTCGTTAGCTATCAATTCGGCGTCTTCAACACAAACCTCTCAAGGGAGGCGTTCCTATGATAGCATTCGCAAACGTCCTCACCCGTGGTGTTGAAGCCTTCGGTTGGGCCCTGTCCCGCCGCCTCAATCGCACCGGCGTCAAAGCCTGACAGCCTTCGCGATAATCAGGTCGCTCTAACCGACCCGATCTTCAAAAACACCCCCAAAGCCAACCCATCCTGACGACAGCACATTTGCGTCCTGCCGCCCGGATTCCAACCAGACTCAACCCTTGGACACGTTTCCGGGCCGGATGAACCGACTCTCGAAAACGTCTCCAGCAACATGGAGCCAGTGCGCCTTTGCGCGCCTGGGTGACGACGATGTCGCACGTAAACATGCAAGTGGAAGGCGCGATCCTGCGCATTTCGCTCGATACACTGATGGCCGAGCACGGCAAATGGCGCGTGGTCATGGCCGCGATAAAAGCGATGGTGCGCGGCCGGCGCCGGGTGCAGACGATCCGTCCGCAAGATCTGCCCAATTCGATCCGCGCCGACATAGGGCTGCCCACAATCGTGGACCCGCCTAGAATGCCGACGGTGATGATGGTCTTTGCACGGCCATAACCGTCGGCGCATTAACGGGACGCTTGCCCTGGGCCTTTCCGCATGAAACGCGGGGAGGCTCAGGGTCTTTCAGGGTCGCACGAACCGGGCGCGTTGCGCCTCGATGGGCGCGCGGCAATGGCAGCCCTCGACATGGTCGTTGACCATGCCCATGGCCTGCATGAACGCATAGCAGGTGGTGGGGCCAACGAAGGAAAAGCCGCGCTTTTTGAGGTCTTTCGAGAGCCTTATCGACTCGGGCGATGTGGCCTGCTGGCGCAGACTGTCCCACGAATAATCGGTGGGGCGATCCTCGGGGCGGGGCTCGAAACTCCAGAAATAGGTGGCGAGCGAGCCGAACTCGTCGCGCAGCGCCTGAGCGCGGCGGGCATTGTTGATGGTCGAAACGATCTTGCCGCGATGGCGCACGATGCCGGCATCGGCAAGCAGGCGATCGATATTGGGTTCATCGAAGGCGGCGACCGTGTCGATATCGAATCGCGCGAAAGCGGCGCGGAAATTCTCGCGCTTTTTGAGGATGGTCAGCCAGGACAGGCCCGACTGAAAGCCTTCAAGGCAAAGCTTTTCAAACAGGCGCGTATCGCTTTCGACCGGATAGCCCCATTCGGTATCGTGATAGGACTGGTACAGCGGATCGGCGCCTGCCCAGGGGCAGCGCACGGGGTCGGCATCGGTCATGGAATCGTCTCGCCTAGCATTTTGATAACCATAGCGGTGGAACAAGATTTAACCATCCCATTTGACTCAATCTTTGCCGGATGCGGGCAGGATCGGCTTTCCTTTTGAAGCCCGAGACGAGATGCAGATGATCCGTATCGCCCCTGCCCTTTTGATCCTCCTGATTCTGGCCGCGCCCGCGCAGGCTGCATCGGGTTATCGCGGCTATCTCAATGCCATGTTCGGCCCGCCGCCGGGCATGGTGCTGACACCCGACGAGCCCCAGACCATGCTCGAATATCAGACGGAGTATGTCAGCCACCCCATGTGGCTGCGCCAGGTGGTCAGCTACCGGACCAGCGAAGCGCCGGGCACGCTGATCGTCGATACGCGCCGGCACTTCCTGTTTCTGGTGCTGGAAAACGGGCACGCCATGCGCTACGGCATCGGAGTGGCGCGGATGGGGTTCGAGTGGAGCGGAACCCATCGGGTGAGCGCCAAGCGCGAATGGCCGAGCTGGACACCGCCGGCCGAAATGCATGCCCGCCAGCCGGGCCTGCCCAAATTCATGCCCGGAGGGCCGAACAATCCGATGGGGGCGCGGGCGCTCTATCTGGGGTCGACCCTCTATCGCATCCACGGCACGAACGAGCCGTGGAGCATCGGGCGGTCGGTCTCTTCGGGGTGTATCCGGATGACCAATGAAGATGTGATCGATCTTTACGGGCGGGTGCCCGTCGGGGCCAAGGTCATCGTGGTGTAGGCGCCGGCAACCTGTGAGCCGCCGGGCCAAGAGCGTGATGGTTATAAATCCGAAGCGATTGCCACGCTTTCGATTTCAAGCCGCATGGGGAATATTGAACCCCTTGTCGGCATAGTCCTTGAGCTTGTTGCGAACCGTACGGATCGAGAGCCCGAGGATCTGGGCGGCGCGGGTGCGATTACCATTTGTCTGTCGCAGGGTGGCGAGAATCAGCGTTCTCTCCACTTCGGCAACCGGCAAACCCACCATAGCCTCCGCCAGTTCGGCGTTTGGAGCAAAGTCGTACACTGCACGTCCTTTCTGAGCCCCCATACGCTTTGTCTAACGCCTCTAAGGGTCATCCCTTATGGTTAACAAAGCCCTAACAGCGGAGCTTACGAGAACGGCTTTTGCCTAACCCATGATAGGCATGGCGCGTTACGGTGCCATCCTGGTGCAAAAAGGGGGTGGTACCGTCGCCCCGAATTGAACGGGGGACCTCTAGATCCACAATCTAGCGCTCTAACCAACTGAGCTACGACGGCATGGTGACGCGGACACTTTGACGCTATGGCAGCGTCGTCCCGAAACGGGGCGGAACATAGGTCGAGATGACGGCAAAGACAAGGGCGGTTTTGGCAAGACCTGCAGGTTTTTTCGTGTCGGGCGCGGCGCGGTGCCTTAACCATTTCCAACCTTTGAAGGGTCAAGAATGGCGCTAGACATGGACCGGGCCGCGGAGTCCCTATATTTAAGGTTTCGTCAACCATCGGCCCGGACCGGGTCGAGGACGGACATACGGACATGACATGACGCTCGACTGGACAAGCGCAGAACAGGCCCAAACCGTAACGCGGCTCGAGGACGATCCGCGCCCGGCATGGCTATGGCCGGTCGACGGGACGCAGCCGGTCTGGACCAACCGGGCGGCCGGGCTGTTTGGCGCCCGGATCAAGGGCGGGGAAATCAAGACCCAGGAGCCGGCCGTTCCGATCAAGGGCCAGATCGCACGGATCGTGCGGCTGGGACTGACGGGGCGGCCGACGCTGTCACGGATGCAGTTTCTGGCCGGGCGCAAGCCGCTTTCGGCCACCTGCCATTGCACACCGCTGCGGCTGGGCGATGACGGGCTGTATCTGCTGGTGGTCGGGGTCGATCCGATCAGCGATGAGGTGCTGGCGGCGGCCGGGCAGCAGCCGGATGAGATTGCACCCGCCGAGCCCGAAGCCCTGCCGGTGGCCAATGAGCAGACCGAGGATGGGCCGGAGGAAGACGATAGCGAGAGCGAAGGGTTGGCGGTGCTTGTCGACAGACTGGCCGGACACGAGCACCTTTTCGAGCCTCTCGATGCCGACGACGATGCGCCGTTCGCCGGCGCTGTCCCGAGCCGCGATTTTGCCGACATCGCCTTTGACGAAAACGTCGAAGCGGTTTCGGGCGAAGGTCAATCCGATTGGGGCATGGACGATCTGGCCAATGAGGAAGAGGCGTTCACCGCCGACGGCAATGACGACGAAGCTCCGGTGCGCGCGGGATTGTGGCAGGTCACCGGGCGGGGGCTGACCGTTTCGCGCATCAGCTACGATGAAAGCGAGCCCGATTTGCCTGCCGCAGACGCGGCAAACCAGGCTGACGAGGATCACGCGGCCCCCGACGCCGGCGAGCAAACGACGCGGTACAATTTCGAAGAGCTTTCGCGCATTCTGACCGACCGGATCAATCGCGAGGACCCGCCCGAGCCGGCGTCTGCCCCCCTGCCCCGGACGCCGGAGCGAACGGGGGGCGAGCTGGTGGCGCTGAGCGAAGAAGCGCTGGTGCTCAACCGGCTGCCGATCGGCATTCTGATCTTTCGCGACCAGGATATTCTGTTTGCCAACCGTGCACTGGTCGACCTGACGGGCTATGAGAACGCAACGACCCTGCGTGGATTGGGGCTTTCGGCGATTTTCCCAACCGTTGATGGTGGTGAGCCGGCGGGGCCGGTCAGCCATTTGCTGCGCCGGGATGGCGAGAAAATCGCGGTCAATGCCCGGCTTAACGCCATCACCTGGCAGGGTCGGCCCGGCTTCATGCTTTCGGCCAGGGCCAACGACATCGAGCCGCTGCGCGAAGCGGAAGTCGGTCAGTTTGCAGCGCTTTGGGCCAAGGTCGCCAATTTCGATTTCGTCACGGCGGACCGGACCGGGCTCATCGCCAGCTTCACGAATGGCCGGGACGACAGTTCCGCCGCCGAAATCGGAACGCCGATCACCAATCTGATCGCCCAGAGCGATCATTCCGCCTTGCGGCAGTTTCTGAGCCTGCCGGCGCGCTATGCGGGCGGCGTGCGGCCCGCGATTTCGCTCAAGGGAAAGCGGGCCGGACACACGCTGACGCTTTTCGCCGAGGGACGGGCCGGCATCGTTTCGGGCTATTTCGGCCTGCTTGGTCCCGCCGATACCCAGGCCGTCGCGCCGGGTCCGCGTGCTGGGCTGCCGACCGCCACGCTGAGCCGGATCACGCGCGGGCTTCGCCGTCCGCTCAACACCATTGCGGGATTTTCCGAGTTGATCGCATCGGAATCCTTCGGGCCATTGGCCAATGCACGCTACCTCGAATACGCACGCGACATCCGCTCGGCGAGCGGGGAGATCGGCGATTTGGCCGATGAACTCGACGATTATGTGCGGCTCGCCGAGGGCGAGTTGACGCTCTCTCCGGCCGATGTGGATATCGCAACGCTTCTGGCCGAGAGCCTGGTGCGGGTGCGCGCTCAGGCCGGACGGGCCCGGGTGTTGCTGCGCAGCGCGATCAGCGAACGGCTGCCCTATGTCCGGGTCGATGCCGCAACGCTCAAGCAGGCCGTGCTCAACATGCTGGCCAGCGCGATCAGCGAAGGTGGCGAGGGATCCAAGGTCGTGCTCTCGGGACAGGTCGAGGACGATGGCTCGGTTTCCATCCATGTTCGCGACACGGCCAAGGCACCCAATGCCCTGGCCGAGCGTTTCATGGTGTTTCGCGACGGGGTGGCGGCGGATGGCAGCGAGCGCAAACCGAGCCAGTCGAGCATCGGGCTGACGCTGACCCGATCGCTGGTGGCGGTCAATGCCTGTTCACTGAGCCTTGCGCCGGCCAGCGAGAGCGGCACGCTGATGACGCTGACCATTCCGGCGAGCCTGGTGGTGCGGGGCTGAAAGCGCCGCTTGACAAGCACCGGCATGGTCAGCCTTAACTCGTCCCATGAGCAAGTTCGAGCCGATCCTGCGGATTGAAAACGTGTCGCGCCATTTCGGCAGCGTGGCGGCTCTCGATGGCGTTTCCTTCGAGATCGCGCCGGGTGAGATCGTGTGCCTGGTCGGCCATTCGGGATGTGGGAAATCGACCCTGTTGCGGACAATTTCAGGGGTCGAGCAGATCGATGGCGGGTCTGTGATGCTGGCCGGCACGGTGGTCAGCGGCGCAGAGGGGTTCGTTGAGCCAGAGGACCGTAACATCGGCTTCATGTTTCAGGACTATGCGCTGTTTCCCCATCTGACAGCACGTCAGAATATCGGCTTCGGGCTCCGGGGCATGAGCCGCAAGGACGCAGCGGCCCGTGTTGGCGACGTCATTGCACGGCTCGAAATCGAGGCGCTGGCCGAGCGCTATCCCCACATGCTGTCGGGCGGCGAGCAACAGCGCGTTGCGTTGGCCCGCGCCCTGGCGCCTCAGCCGCGTATCCTATTGATGGACGAGCCTTTTTCCAATCTCGACCGAGGCCTGCGCGACACGATCAGGCGCGAAACCGTGGCGCTGCTGCGCCAGTTGGGAACGACGGCGATCGTGGTGACGCATGATCCGGAAGAAGCTCTGGCGATCGGGGACAAGGTCGTCCTGATGCACAAGGGCAAGGTGATCGAAAGCGGGACCGGCGACGCCATTTACAGCTTTCCCCAGACCGCCTATGCGGCTGCGTTTTTTTCGCAGGTCAACCGCATTCCGGCCCGGCGCTCGGGCGACTGGCTGGACAGTGCGCTTGGCCGGTTTCCGGCGCCGTGCGGGAGTTCCGGGCCGGTACAGCTTTTCATTCGCCCCCAGGCGCTGACACTGAACGAGGGCGGAACCATGGCAACGGTGAAGGCGCGGGTACTGCTTGGCGAGATCGAGGAGTTGACGCTCGATGTTGCCGGCCTCGACGATCCACTGGTCATGCGCACCAGCGCCCGGCGGGGGGTTGAAGTCGGCCAACGGGTGAGCGTAGGTGTCGCCCCCAACGACGTGCTGGTGTTTGCAGCGGATGAGGCGGCGCGGTCCACCCTGCCGCACGGCCCGGTGGCCGCAGAATAATTCCGTTACGGATCAACCGTTTAGAATGGTTCTAAACTGGGTTTGAAATTTCTTGACTCATACTATCACCTATGGGGTAGTGCCGTTCTGGGCGCGCTTTGGCCTTCGGCGCCCTTGATGCAACAACACCAAGGGAATACCCAATGACACGACTTTTGAAGACGTTTTCGGTCGCCAGTCTTCTGGCGCTGGGCGCAGCCGTGCCTGCCCTGGCCCAAGAGGTCAATATCTACACCACCCGCGAGCCGGGCTTGATCCAGCCGATCCTTGATGCGTTTACCGCTGAGACCGGAATTGCCGTCAACACCGTCTTTTTGCAGGACGGGCTGATCGAACGCGTTTCGGCAGAGGGCGAGAGCTCCCCCGCCGACATCCTGATGACTGTCGATTTCGGGGCGCTGATCGATCTGGTCGATGCCGGCCTGACCCAGCCGGTGGATTCGGACGTGCTCGAAGCCGCCGTTCCCGAGGCGCTCCGCGACCCCGAGGGCAACTGGTTCGCCTTGTCGGGCCGCGCGCGCGTGCTCTATGCGGCCAAGGATCTCGATCTCGACAGCTTCACCTATGAGCAGCTCGACGATGAAGAATGGCGCGGGCGGCTGTGCATCCGGTCGGGCCAGCATCCCTACAACACGGCAATGTTTGCGGCCTATATGGCCAAATATGGCGAAGAGGAAACCCGGACCTGGCTCGAAGGCATCAAGGCCAATCAGGCCCGCGTTGCCGCTGGTGGTGACCGCGACGGCGCGCGCGACATTGCCGCGGGCATTTGCGACATCGCCATCGGCAACTCCTATTACGTCGGGCTGATGACTTCGGGGGCCGGCGGTGAAGAACAGCAGGCATGGTCCGAGGAAATCAAGGTCATCCTGCCGACTTTCGAGAATGGCGGTACGCTGGTCAATATATCGGGCGCCGGGCTGGCCGCACATGCGCCCAACCATGACGAGGCCGTGCAATTGCTCGAGTATCTGGTCTCTGACGAGGCGCAGAAGCTCTATGCCGAAGCCAATTTCGAATATCCGGTTTCCGCATCGGCAGAGGTGCATCCGATCATCGCCGCTTTCGGCGAGCTCGAAGCTGACGAGCTCTCGCTGACCGAAGTGCTGCCGTTCCGCACGCGGGCCAGCGAACTTGTCGACGAAGTCAACTTCGACACGTTCGAAAACTAGGAAACGCGCGGCGGGAATGACCCGCCGCGCCATCCTCGATGGCAGATTTGACTCGGAGCCGCCCCGCAGCGCGGCACCACATCAGACTTTCGCTCTGGGCCGCGATGGCATTTGCCGCCGCGGCTCTCGCGCTGTTGCCGGTGGCAACGATCGGCGTGACGGCGATTGCCGATACGGGCACGCTGTGGTCGCATGTCCTCGCCAATATCCTGCCGCAGGCGGCCTGGAACACCGCCATTTTGCTGCTCGGTACCGGGATCATTGCGACCTGTGTGGGAACGGGGGCGGCGTGGCTGGTTTCGGCCTATGATTTCCGCGGGCGGGGCGTGCTCGAGTGGGCGTTGCTGCTGCCGCTGGCCGTGCCGACCTATATCATGGCCTATGCCTATCTCGATGTCTTGAGCCCGCTTGGGCCCATTCAGGGCGCCCTCCGCTGGGTGCTGGGCTATTCGAGCCCGCGCGAATTCCGGCTTCCCGATATTCGCGCCATGTGGGGAGCAATCGGTGTTTTCGGATTTGTGCTCTACCCTTACGTGTATCTGACGACGCGGGCGATGTTTCTGACGCAGGCGGCCAATCTGGTGGAAATTTCCCGGACACTGGGGGTGACCCGCAGCGGCGTATTCTGGCGGGTCGGGCTGCCTCTTGCGCGTCCGGCGATTGCCGTTGGCGTATCGCTGGCGCTCATGGAAGCGCTTAACGATGTGGGGGCGGCACAGTTTCTGGGCATCCGCACGCTAACGGCATCGGTCTATACCACCTGGATCGTGCGCACGGATCTGGCCGGGGCCGCGCAGATCGCCATTGCCATGCTGGTGGTGGTGATCGCGCTGATCGTTTTCGAGCGCTGGGCACGGCGCAACCAGCGTTTCGCCTCCAGCGCGCAAAGGGCACGGCCCATGCCGCCGCGCCGGCTGGACGGGGTCAAGGGATTGGGTGCCTTTGCCCTGGGGTTTCTGCCCATTCTTATCGGATTTGCGGGGCCGGCGATCTATCTGGTTGTGGCGGCGATCAGGCGGATCGAATTTGCCGGCATTTCTCCAGCGCTGGTGCGGGCGACACTCAACACGATTTCGATTTCGGCCATCGCCACTGCCGTGGTGCTGGTGCTTGGCTTTACCATTGCCTATGCGGCGCGGATCGAGCCGGGGCGGAAAACCTCGATTGCAGCGCGGATTGCGACACTGGGCTATGCCGTGCCCGGAACGGTGCTGGCCATCGGCATCCTGATCCCTGTTGCTGCGTTCGACCGTACGCTGGACGGGCTGATGCGCAACTGGTTCGGGGTTTCGAGTGGCCTGTTGCTGCTCGGCTCGGGGGCGGCGCTCATCTATGCCTATACGGCGCGGTTTCTGGCGATTTCGGCGGGCGGAATCGAGGCCGGGCTGAGCCGCATCCCGTCATCGTATGATCATGCATCACGTACGCTGGGACAGGGCGCCACGGGGACCTTGT